>VBBH01000197.1 GCA_005888695.1 Candidatus Bathyarchaeota archaeon | reverse complement strand
CGTTCGAAAGTCAATTCTTCGAAGTATAGCTTGTCGAGTATGTCAAAGTCTGTTGAGACGGTTTCTGGGTTGCAATTGATCATGATCACTTCCCGCCCCTCTTTTCGCAGCGCGACGCCCATGTTGACACAGCACCAGTCGAATTCTACGCTCGATCCGATGCGATAACATCCGCTTCCCAAGACGATGAGACTGTTCTGGCCTGGGTACTGGATATCGTCCTGGGTGCCTCCGTAGGTCAGATAGAGATAGTTCGTTTTGGCTGGCCATTCTGCGGCAAGTGTGTCTATCTGTCTTGAACAAGGCACTATTCCATTCGCAAGTCTGTATTTCCTGATATTCTCTTCTGACCGGTTTGTCGCTTCAGAGATCTTGCGGTCTGAGAATCCGAGCTGCTTTGCCCTTCTCACAATATCCGGACTGATCTTTTCTCGACGCAGTTGCCTGTCAAATTCCACTATCCCCATTATTTTTTCGAGGAACCATCCGTCTATTCCGGTTAGGTTTGTTATCTCTTCGATTCCTATCTTGGACTGAATGGCCTTGACAACATAGAAGATTCTTTGATCGGTGGGATGTTTGAGTTCTTCCTGTAGCCTCTTAGTGCTTCGGGCAAGCCCCTCCGTATCCGTGAGCTCTCTCCCAAGATCAAGCATCCGCACGGCCTTTTGCAAGGCCTCCTCGAAGCACGTCCCGATTGCCATGACCTCCCCGACGGACCTCATCTGGGTCCCGATATCGTGACTTGCGTTCGCGAACTTTTGAAAGTCCCAGCGAGGCATCTTCACCACGATATAGTCAAGGCTGGGCTCGAAGCAGGCAGTCGTGACGCCAGTGATCCGATTAGACAACTCAGGGAGCGTGTAGCCTAGCGCGAGTTTGGCAGCAAGGTACGCTATCGGATAGCCTGTGGCCTTCGAGGCGAGTGCGGAGCTTCTGGATAGTCGACTGTTGACCTCTATAACTCGATATTCTTCATTTTGCGGGTTGAGCGCGAATTGAACGTTGCATTCTCCAACTATTCCTAAGACCCTGACAACACTCTGACCTGTTTCCCGTAGGAGATTGTATTCTCTATTGGTGAGGGTTTGGGATGGAGCGACAACGATGCTGTCGCCAGTGTGTATTCCCATCGGGTCGAGGTTCTCCATGTTGCAGACTATTGTGCAATTGTCATCCTTGTCCCGCATCACTTCATACTCGATCTCTTTCCAGTGATCTAAGTATTCTTCGACTAGAACCTGTCTGATCCTACTGTAAGAGAGTCCTTTCCGCGCGATCTCGCGAAGTTCCTTGTCGTTATGTGCGACTCCAGAGCCTTGGCCTCCAAGAGTGTAGGCGACTCTGACGATTACAGGATAGCCGATTGAACTAGCTACGACCAATGCGGCTTCTACGGTTGAGGCTTTGCCGCTTCTTGGCACTGGGATGCCTTTCGATAGCATCGTCTGTTTGAAGAGTTCTCGGTTGTCGGCGATCTCGATACTGCTTATTCCAGTCCCTAGGACGCGGATGTCGTACTTTTCCAGGATTCCTTTCTCGGCGAGCTCCATGCCACAGTTGAGTGCAGTCTGGCCACCGAACCCTAGAAGGATACCATCTGGTTTTTCATCGGCAATGATCTGTTCCAGGTAGTCAGTTCTTATTGGGACAGAGTAGACCTTGTCGGCGAACTTCTCGTCGGTATGAACCGTCGCAATATTGGGATTGACAACTATCGTCCGGACTCCCTCTTCCTTGAGAGCTTTGATGGCCTGCGAGGTTGAGTAGTCGAATTCGCCTGCCTCGCCGATTTTGATGGCACCGCTGCCGACGATCAGTACGGACTTGATTGTCTGGTCCCTCATCGACGGGTCACCCCTTGCATGAACTCATCGAACAGGAATCTCGTGTCATACGGCCCTGGCGCACTCTCCGGATGCCACTGGACGCCAAAGACTCGGCCGCTGCGATGCCGAATGCCTTCAATCGTCTTATCGTTAGCGTTCAGGTGACTCGGCTCAAGCCCTGTCCCATCCAAGGATCCAGACTTGATTGCGTAGCCATGGTTTTGCGTAGTGATGAAGCACCTTCCAGACTTGAGATCTAGGCAGGGATGATTCACGGCTCGATGACCGAACTTCAGCTTGTACGTCTCTGCTCCCGCAGCAAGTGCGAGAATCTGAGTCCCAAGGCATATCCCCATTATCGGGAGGTCGGTCTTCATCAATTCCTTCGTTGAATTGATCGTGTTCGTGCACTTGCTCGGATCTCCAGGACCGTTGCTAATGACAACACCTGACGGCTCGTAATCGAGTATCTTATCGGCTGAGTAATTGTATGGAACACGTATCACCGTTGCCCCCATTCCCAAGATGTTTCTTAGAATCCCATATTTCGTTCCACAGTCCACAAGGACAACTACTGGCGCGCTAGGTCCACTCTCGTAAGATACCGGTTCGGACGCTGTTACTCTTCCTACTAGGTCCAATTGATTCGGATCTTCGAGTCTAGATATCTCACGCTTGATCTGGTCCCTGTCAGGTTCGGAACTTGAAACCTTCAAGAATCCAAGCATTGTCCCGTTGACCCTGAGCTTCTTTGTGATATTTCGTGTGTCGATTCCTTGTATTCCGGGGACGTGTTCTTTCTCCAGCCATTCATTCAATGGCATCTCCGAGGCCCAGTGACTGGGAGACGATAGAGTGTGAACGGCGTAGCCCTTTACCTTTATTGAGTCCGACTCAAAGTGCATAGGAATCCCATGCTTGTCTTGGATCGAATGTTTCGGGACACCATAGGACCCTATGATCGGGTAGGTCATCACAACGATCTGGTCGTAGTATGAAGGATCAGTCAGGAGTTCTGGATAGCCGAACATTGAAGTGTTGAAGACCACTTCGCCCGTTACTTGGGCTTCTGCTCCGAAGCCACGCCCGTAAAGGATCGTCCCATCTTCGAGGGCGAGGACGGCGTGCTTCCCGTTTTCTTCCAATTCTGCCCTCTCACAGCCCTCTCAGCGATGCCTGTATAGGGTCGCGACGATCAAATCTTCACGCCGGGGTCTTCTTTGACGGTTCTTAATACTATTATTGTCTCAGTTCCGGCAACGCCCTCGACCATGCCAATCCTGTCGATAACCTTGCTCAACTCGTCAGTATTGGCGGCTCGGACTTTGATGATGGAAGAGTATTGTCCTGTAACATCGTATATCTCATAAACATCGTCAATTTTCTTCAAACCATCAAGCATACCCGGAAAGCTTCTCGGCATCGCTCTCACCAAAATGATTGCAGTCAGAGACTTTCCAACTGCTTTCGCGTCGACGATTGCGAAGAAGCCTCGTATCGCTCCTTTCTCCTGAAGTTTCTTCACGCGAACGAATACCGTCGCTTCACTTACGCCAATCTCGTCGGCTATCTTCTTGAACGATGCTCGAGCATCCTTCTGCAACCGCCTCAATATTCCGCGATCAGTATCATCAAGCTCCGAAGAATCTACGGCATCCAAAACAGACTCAGGTTCTAACCGAGCCGCTTTCTCCAGGGGCAACGCTTCCATCATTGCACCAATAATCCTTATTAAGGATTCCATAACCAAGCCCAAGCAACAAATACGGTATCATTAAGGAAGAGTACATTTTCGTGAGTCAAAAAATAGTCTTAGCCTACTCGGGAGGCCTCGACACCTCAGTAGCAATTCACTGGATGCGAGAAAAATATGGCGTCGATATCGTAACCCTAACTCTAGACGTTGGCCAGGCAGACGATCTCGTCCAAATTGCAACCAAATCCAAAGACGTTGGCGCAGTTAGCCATCACACCCTCGACGTGAAGAGAGAGTTCGTCGAAGACTACGTCTTCCCGTCAATCAAAGCCAACGGATTGTACGAGTGGAAATATCCAGTGAGCACGGCCTTGGCTCGACCCCTCATCGCTCGCAAACTTGTCGATCTCGCCCACAAAGAAGGAGCCGTCGGTGTAGCTCATGGATGTACTGGAAAGGGCAACGACCAGGTGAGATTCGAGGTTGCGGTCAAGTCCTACGATCCTGCACTGAAGATCATTGCACCCGCTAGAGAATGGAACCTCTCAAGAGAGGAAGAGATTCAATACGCGGAGGAACACGGAATACCTGTTCCAGTAGATCTTGGGAACCCTTACAGTGTCGACCAAAATCTTTGGGGTCGATCCATAGAATGTGGCGAACTAGAGAATCCAGAAACTGAGCCTCCTCCAGAAGTTTACGAGTGGACAAGCCCTCCAGAAAAAACTCCCGACAAGCCTGAGTATGTTAAGATAGAATTCGATAACGGAGTCCCCGTCGCACTTAACGGCAAACGCGCTGGACCAGTAGAGATCATCAGAGAGCTCAACTTCATCGGCGGAAAACATGGTGTGGGCCGGATCGATCACATTGAGGATCGATTAGTAGGGATAAAATCGCGTGAAGTCTACGAGTGCCCTGCCGCAACCATACTCATCGAGGCTCACAGAGAACTAGAGAAAACTGTCCTAACACGCCACGAACTATCCTTCAAACACTACGTAGACAAGGAATGGGCTCAGCTAGTCTACACAGGCCTCTGGAACGACCCACTAAGGGAAGCTCTCGACGCATTCATCGAAAAAACCCAAGAACGTGTCGTCGGACAGGTACGGTTGAAAATTTTCAAGGGAACAGTGCAAGTGGTCGGGAGAAACTCACCACTGTCATTGTACGAGAGTAACCTCGCGACTTACACTTCAGCCAGCACATTCGACCAGTCCTGGTCTAACGGCTTCATAGAAATATGGGCAATGCCAACAGTGCTTGCAAACGCACAGAAGCGACTGGGCCAGTCCAAGTTTTTGGCGAGGCCACAGGAAAAAACCCAAACGGCATAGCAAGACAAGTTGCAAGCGAGAAAATTTTGACTCTGACAAGATAGGAGGTGACACTTTGTCCAGTGAGAAATGTCCAGACTGTGAAGCTCTTGTCTCCGTCCCAGACGACGCGGTGAACGGTGAGATAGTGTCGTGCCCAGACTGCGGGCTCGACCTTGAGATAGCCCTTGCAGGCCAAGAACGCATGGTCAAACCGGTCGTCCTTGAAAAGGAGGACTGGGGAGAGTGACCACCAGCATAGGTCTCGTCTACGATCAGATCAGACCTGACGAGAGGATGCTCATCGACGCCGCCAAAAGAGAACAGGTTGACCTCAAGCTCTACGACACAAACACAACGCCCTTCCCAGTCACCGGCTTCCCCAACAGATTCGAGATTACAAACGTCATCCTACAAAGATGCATATCCTACTTCCGAGGCCTCCATGTTACCGCGACCCTCGAATCGAGCGGAGTCCTTGTTGTAAACTCATTCGAGGCACTCTCAACAGCCGGCAACAAACTCCTCGCCTCGATCAGGCTTGCAAACTCAGGGATTCCTACTCCAAAGACATTCTTGGCGTTCACGGAAGAATCGGCCATACAAGCATTGGACAAGCTTGGCTATCCTGCAGTGATCAAACCGGTAGTGGGAAGCTGGGGACGCCTTGTCACTCTTCTCAAAGATCAGGAAATGGCCAAGTCAATAATCGAATCCAGAGAGTACCTACACCCTATCCAGCAGGTGTACTATCTTCAAGAAAAAATTGACCGGCCAGGACGAGACATTAGAGCATTCGTCATAGGAGATCATGTTGTAGCGGCAATGTACAGGTACGCTACCGATTCCGAATGGAGAACTAATGCAGCCTTAGGAGGACGCGTTGAGAACTGTCCAGTCACCCCAGAGATCGAGGAATTCAGTGTTCGTGCCGCGAAATCGATGGGCGGAGGAGTATTTGGAGTTGATCTAATGGAAAGTAAGAATGGACTGGTCGTACATGAGGTGAATCACACTACCGAATTCAAAGCAACAGTCAAGGCTACAGGAATTGACATTCCAAGTCTACTCATCAAATACGCTGTGGGAATGACGAGAAGATAGAGTTGAAGGTCTCAATTCTCGGAGGTTCAGGATACGCAGGTGGAGAATTACTTCGCCTCTTGATCAACCATCCAGACTGCAAGATCACTCGCGTAACATCACAACGATTCGCCGGAGAGCCATTGTACAGAGTTCACCCCAACCTCAGAGGAAGAACAAACCTGCGATTCGACGACAAGAGTTTGGCAACACACAATGACAATGATCTAGTCTTCACTGCGCTCCCGCACGGGAAATCAGCTGGCCTAGTACCGCAGCTTCTCGACCAAGGAACCAAGATAGTGGACCTGGCAGCAGATTTCCGGTTGAAGAATCCAGAAGCATACCCAGAGTACTATCATACAAAGCACGAGCATCCCGAATTGCTGGAGAAAGCAGTTTATGGTCTGCCCGAAATACACAGGGAAGACATCCGCAATGCCAAGCTGGTAGCGGTTCCGGGATGTATGGCCACAGCGTCAATACTCGGACTCGCGCCACTGGTCAAAACAGGCATCGTAGAAAAAGAGCACATAGTAATAGACGCCAAAATCGGCTCATCAGGCGCAGGCGCGGGCCCTTCCATGGGTAGTCACCATCCTGAACGGGAGGGAGGCGTGCGTCCATACAAAATTGTGGGGCATCGGCACACGCCAGAAATCGAACAGGAATTGGGGCAACTCAATGGCGGAAACGTCAAGGTCGCTTTCACGCCGCACGCGGTTGGAATGGTGAGAGGAATACTCGTTACAATTCATGCCTTCACTCGAGGACAAGTCGAGAAGAAGGATGTATGGAAAGCGTACAGGGGAGAATATGGGAATGAGCCGTTCATCAGAATGGTGTCCGACAACAAGGGATTGTTTGGGCTCCCTAACCCGAAAAACGTCATTGGAACGAACCTGTGCGATATAGGCTTCGAAACTGATGCTCATGTGAATCGACTCCTTGTGATGTCCGCAATTGACAATCTTACCAAGGGAGCGGCTGGAGCAGCCGTGCAATGCTACAATGTCATGGCCGGACTTGACGAAAGGACAGGCCTTGACACGATAGGATTGCATCCTTGAAAAATGTGCAGCACATCGATTCTATGATTAATGGGCAGTAAGAATGAATCCTAGTCAAGCAATCCTAGATTGGACGACCGGAGAAAGTGAGTATCCGGTAACTCTCCTCCGGTCCATGCTGAACCTATACAGCCCCAGCGGCAGCGAGAACCAAATTGCAAGCTTTCTAGATTCCGAACTAAGGAGGAACGGACTCGAGACTAAGATGGACCCGGCCGGCAACGTGATAGGAGAGATCGGAACCGGAAGGCCGAGAATACTCCTCTGTGGACACATGGACACGATCCCGGGACTACTACCTGTCAAGGTAGAGAATGATCGCGTTTATGGCCGAGGAGCTGTGGATGCCAAGTCTTCTCTAGCATCAATGATAGTCGCCTGCCTCCAGGCAATAGGAACCGAAGAAGCCAGCTTCCACGCTACCCTAGTCGGTGTCGTCGAGGAAGAGACCTCAACCAAAGGAATCCAGCAAGTAATGTCTGATCATCAGCCCTACGACCTCGGAGTCTTCGGAGAACCAAGCGGCAGTCGAAACGTGACGATTGGCTACAAGGGACATTTGCGGGCAAGACTGACGTGCTCGACAAAAGGCGGACATTCTGCATCCCCATGGATCTCCAGGAACAGCTTCGACGAGGCCATCAACCTCTGGAAGAAGCTAGAGTCCTCATGCTTCACGAATGACGAAGCTTCAAAGTTCAATGCGTTGACCGGCTCAGTCACAAAGATGACGGCTGGGGACGACACTAACACGATACCCTCTTCGGCCCAATTAGAAGTAGACGCCCGGATTCCGCCAGGTCTAACACTTGAGGCTGTGGAACAAAAGATCATGAACGTCTGCAAAGGAGTGCAAGAGAACACACATGGCGAACTGGTAGTATCCGCTTCTTTTGGAAACAGGTGCCCAGCGTTTCTTGGAAATAACGATTCAACAATTGTGAGGGCGTTCAGGACGGCGATAAGAGAAACGACCGGACAACAAGCGACACTAGTGAAGAAGACCGGGACAAGTGACATGAACTTGCTGGCCGAGAAGTACAATATTCCAATGGTTGCCTATGGTCCAGGAAACTCAGCTCACGATCACACCGATAACGAACACGTTTCCATTCCCGAATACCTTGAGAGCATCCGAGTTACAACGATGGCAATCCGGAACATGGCAAGATTGTACACGAACAGCTCATTCGAGACCGCAACACCATTGCAGCATCGAGTTTGAGAGGGTTCTTGATTGTCACAGATTCTCAGAGGCGGACGGCTTGGAAAAATGAAGGACGAGGTGGTACGGTTCATCTCATCGGTCGAAGCCGATCGAAGAATATCGCGTGAAACAATCCTCGTCAACAAGGCCCACGTCATAGCTCTCGCAAAGGCAAAAGCGATAGAAAATCAAGACGCTCACAAACTGTTCCAAGTCCTGAGCAAGATAGAGCAGGCTCCCCCGTTTAGGGAATCAGTGGAAGACGTTCACGTATTGGTCGAAGAAGAGGTCACTCGTATCCTCGGCAAGGAGGTCGGCGGTCGGCTTCACACCGGAAAAAGCCGCAACGACCAAGTCGCAACCGCCATCAGAATTGCATCGAGGAATCAGCTACTGACTCTTATCGACGATCTGACCGATCTGGAGAACAGATTACTTCGGCTGGCAAAGAAACACACCAAATCACTGTTCATCGGCTACACACATCTACAGCCCGCCCAGCCCGTAAGCTTCGCTCACTATCTTGTTTCCATCCATGACGCATTGGAAAGAGACAACCAAAGGATCTTGGAAACCTTCGCTAGAGTGAATCAATCTTCTCTCGGAGGAGGAGCCATTGCAGGGTCAAGCTTCAGACTGGATCGTCACCTCACCGCGAGGCTGCTAGGCTTCGATGGTATAGTGGAGAACTCGATCGACGCCGTTACCGGCCGAGACTTCCTTGTTGAGACCTTGAACGCCTGTTCGTTGATAGCTGCTGACTTGTCAAGATTGGCTCAGGATCTGATCTTCTACAGTTCCGAGGATGTGGGACGTGTGGAGTTGCCTGACGCTTTCACTTCGACAAGTAGTATAATGCCTCAGAAGAAGAACCCGGATTCGTTGGAGATCGTGAGAGCTAGGTGTGCTCTTGTGGCGGGGAACGGTGCGTCTGCTCTTACTCTCATGCATGGACTCTCAACTGGGTACAACCTCGACTTTCAAGAACTCACACCGTTATTGTGGAACTCTCTGGACACTGTTCGAAGTTGCCTATCAGCATTGTCGGGTTTGATTCCAGAGCTCAGGCTTAGCAGTAGCATCACCGGAAAGCGTCATCTGGAATTCACGGCCGCTACTGAACTGGCCAATGCTATAACAAGAGAAGGAAAGATTCCGTACCGAGACGCCTATCGGATGGTAGGTCAGGCTGTAGGTCTTGCCGTCAAGGAGAACCGCCGGCTCAAGGAACTTGGAGCGGATGAGTGGCGAACACTGCTTGGCAAAAGTTACAGTGACACGATCCTCCGAGAAGTTGGCAAGATTCTGAATCTCGAAACCCATTTAGAACGTTACAAGACTATCGGGAGTCCCAATCCTAAGATGACAGCCAAGATGATTGCCACCCGAAGTAAGCAGTTGCAATTGAGAAAGTATCAGGTCGATAAGAAGAGATCCAAACTCGCAAAGAGTTCACGGCTCTTAAGACAGGAAGCCCGCAAGTTCGCGTGAGACTATCAACTTTTATTCCATTGGTGACAGTCCAGGACGGGAGTTTGGAAGTATGAGCACCGTTGATGTCAAGGCGCAAAAGGGCGATACAGTTTTTGTCCATTATATCGGACGATTTCCGGGAGGCAAGGTCTTTGACACTTCGATGGAAAAGGAGGCCATGAAAGCTGGATTGCACAATCCTGCCCGAGACTACAAGCCTCTACAAGTAAAGCTAGGTACGGGTCAAGTGATACCCGGGTTTGAAGAAGCCCTGATGGGTATGAAGGTGAATGAGGAGCGTGAGGTTACCATTCCGCCCGAAAAGGCCTATGGGAAAGTAGGCAAACATCCAATGGCTGGCAAGACTCTCCAGTTCAAGTTGAAAATGACGAATATCAAGAGAACCTAGCGGCCGGAATTGTCGCTCGTTTAAGATGCATCTTAATCTTAAGAAAATTCAGGCTATTTGGTCGTCTAGAGCCGAATTCTCTCATTTCATGCTCTGATCGACAAAATACGCACATGTTTTCTGGCCCCCGATGTTGTCCTCGTGAATTTCCGCTATGCTTAAATGAATAATACCGTTTCCGCAAAATGCTTTTCCTAGCATAATGAACGAATTTCGCATGATCTCATCCATTTTGAGGCGCTTAAGAAAATGTAATTGTAAAAATGTGGGGTAGTCCGTCTAGTCGCAAGACGTGAAAGACACTTTCCCAATGCTTTCACATCCACCACGTTTCCTCCCCCCACCATCAAGATTGAGAGGAACACCCTTCAACACTGAGAATTCCACGAGGAAAAGAGTCTGCTAGAAAAAAAGTTTTACAGGCATTTCTGAAAAATACCCTAAGAATTGTTATTGATCCCCCCCACATTTTTCTACAGCCAGAACCCGAACCTCAGAGCACCGAGAAACCAAGCTCTTGAGCAAAGGATGGGCCAGAACCACCCTTCAGCCTGTCATTCTTCTCAGGGATTGTGACTGCGGGACCAAGATCGCATGAATCCTCTTCGACCCGCCCATACAATCCACATTACCGCCACCGCGGCAACCGCCAATATCAAGGATACCAATACGACTACTACCTTCTGAAAGAAAGTGTAGTTAGTAGCGTAGAACGCGACGTAGACTAAAGGCGCAACGAGAGCTATAGTGAGAATAAGGACCGTAAGCGCTGCCCCAACTGCGGCTTGTGACGCATCTGTCAAGGACTTTTATCTCAAATTGTAGAAGGTGTTGGAGTATTTCTGTCCTTGCGCTAAGAATCCCCAAGGACCTCTACTCCCCTCACCGCAAGACTTGTGTTGTACACCGTTCCACCCATCCTTCTCAATCTCCGAGCAATGCGCTGCTTGGATTTGTCCCCTTTGCAGAGTGCGATCATGCACCCACCTCCCCCTGCCCCGGTTAGCTTTGCCCCAAGCGCCCCAGACTCCATCGAGGCCTTGATGAGTCGCTCAAGCGCTGGATGCGACACTCCAATCTCCTGAAGCAGTTCCTGGTTTCGGTTCATCAACTCCCCGAGCTCTTCGTTCCGGCCTCCTTCCAATGCTCGCCTAGCACTGACCGTGATCCCAGTAACCTCGTTGACGCGGTCTCGATAGATTGCTTCCTGCCTCTTGGACCGCTTCACGACTGCACCTACCAGGCGTCCGGTCGACCTGTGTAGTCCTGTGTCACAGATCAGAATGCTTGGCCTCCGATCGATCTTGATGCTCTTAACCTTCCCAGGTTTCTTGTATTGGATAACTCCACCATACGTGGTGGTCGCCTGGTCCACACCGGATGGCTTGTTGTGGATCAACGTCTCAGGCTTGTAGGCAAGTCTGAAAATCTCCTTCTTCCCGAGTTGAACGCCCCGCGATTTGGCGACTGCGGCGATTATTGCTACACTTGTAGAGGCCGAAGAGCCAAGGCCAGCTCCGATCGGAATGTTACATTCAACCCGCACATGAACACCGCGCGTATTTCCATGAACTCTATCCAAGACCACCTTCGCTGCCATCCTCAATGGCTTCAACAATTCTTCGGACTTGACTGTACGGCTTTCCCCGGAATCGACCAGTCTCAACGGGAGGGTCGCCTCAACCTCTACCTTGCCAGTCTCATTCCGACTGGCGTGAGCCGTGGAGTAGAGATTTACCGCCATCGCAAGAGCTGGTGCACCCAGCACCACAAAGTGTTCACCAGTGAGAATGATCTTGGCCGGTGCCCTAGCAGCAATGGTGGGGACCATTTTCTTAGGCT
>VBBH01000236.1 GCA_005888695.1 Candidatus Bathyarchaeota archaeon | reverse complement strand
ACTCCAACGGTGCTCTGACCCAGCTTGTTCCATTCACTTACATGTTGATCTCGGGATCATTCTTCGCAATACTGTTCAACTTCAACATTCCTCCGTTGAAGAAGTACAAGTGGTTCATCAGCATCCCACTCTCGATTCCTCTTGCTCTATTCTCGAATCTATTCTTTCCATTGGTCGCGGTCGCGTCGCCACCCTGGGTCTTCATTGAACTATTACTCTTCTCGCCAATAGGTGCTGTCTACAGCGGCTTCACGTACGAGCATTCTGTCTTGCACATGGGCGATTACCGGGCAAGATTGAGACGGTTCTTGCAACAGACCGACAAGGCCAAGAAGGAAGATTTGATTCCCGAGGATAAGGGGAGCTTCGTCTACTTTACCTACAGATTATTGGGGAAGAGGGTCGCAACTCTTCTGCCATTCTTCAAGGGCCTCAAACAGGTACTATCGCTCGCGGGCATGAAGACAGGTTACAAGGCCTACGTCAGTCTAATGGCTTTCGCAGGCTTAGTCGGATTCATCGTCTCATTCTTCGTATGGCTTGTACTGTTGTCTCCAGCGGTCGGGCTGGGAAGTTCGATTGGACTTGGATTCGCAGGAGACAACATAATTTTCACTTTTATCGCAGCATTATTCATGTCCATTGTGACTGGACTCGCTGTCTTGGGAATGTTCTATGCCGTACCTTTTTTCAAACTTGGCAGTAGACGCACGAGATTAGATTCGTACCTGCCATTCACTTCCAGTTACATGACCGTTCTAGCCAGTGCAGGCGTGACTCCTGAGAGAATCCTTAGGTCTACCGCAGAGAAGGATCCAAGGTTCATGCTCTCTGATGAGATAGCGAACGTGGTTGGGCGTGTTGACCTGTTGGGCTTCGACATCATACATGCGTTGAATGCAGAAGTCGAACGATCTCCTTCAACAAACTATCAGGATCTACTGCGAGGGTTTGCAGGTGTGATCAGAACAGGCGGTGACATGAAGAAGTTCTTCCAAGGTATTACAGACCACTTGTTCCAGAAGCGTCACCTCTCCGTTCAATCCTTCCTCGACACTCTCGGAATCCTCGCGGAGACCTACGTGTTGATGCTTATCGCGTTTCCATTGATGCTTGTCGTCATGTTGTCTATCATGGCCTCTATCGGAGGCAGTCTCGGCGGCATCGATGTCTTCTCGTTCATGTACCTGCTGGCGTTCATACTCATCCCGATGTGTGGGGTTATGTTTCTCTTCATACTGGACACTATGCAGCCGAAGGGTTAAGAAAAAAAGGAGGAGTCATGAGAAAAATGTCATCAGATCAATCATCGTCCACTCCTACGCCTGGATCGGACGGGCCCTCAGCAAGAGTTCCAGACGCAAGTCCGGACCTTGGAGGGAAGAAGGGGCAGTTCAAGGGTAGACTTGAGAGTTCGGTCATACTCGTGGTTGGGAAGATCACGAGGAAGCTTGTCTGGGTATTCAGCGGACTAATATTCGGCGGAGTAATGCTGTGGGGAATCGTCGAGATGGCGATCTACGGGGTTCCGGTTAAGATCGGTTTCATGGGGCAAACGGGTAACTTTACTGCTGACAGGTTCCTACTCTTGGCAGGAATCCTGAGCATGGTTCCTCCATCACTCCTGTACTTCTTGGACAGTAAGCGACGAGATTCAATAGACAACCACATCCCACACCTATTGCGAGATATCGCCGATTCAGGACGCAGCGGAATGACTCTGACAAGATCTATCGAAATATCGGCTGAGCGAGATTATGGACCCTTGACCAAGGAGCTCAGAAAGTTGATTGCAAAGATCAGCTTCAGAGTCCCATTGGAGAAGGCATTGCAGTACTTTGCTGATCGGACGGGCACCCAACTAGCTCGCAGGAGTGCTATGTTGATCTCGGAGGCGAACAAGTCTGGAGGCGACATCCAGGAGAGCATGGAATCGGTTGCGAAACATGTTCAGGAGATCCAGTACCTTGAGAGGAAGAGGAGAGCCTCAATGCGGCCTTTCATCGGGGTCATGTACATTAGCTTCGCAGTTTTCCTTGTCACTGTGTATTTGTTGATCAAGAGCTTCTTTACTCAGTTGGCAAATACGAACTTCGGCGGTGGTGCGTCGCAGACTGTGGGTGGGGTGGGCTTCAACTTCGTCAGTCTTCCACTGGATAAGATCACGGCGGTCTTTCTCTACATGGCGATGATTGAAGCGATCTTTGCCGGCTTGGTTGGTGGGAAGATGGCGACAGGTTATCTGAAGGATGGGTTGAAGCATGCAGTGATACTGATGAGCATCTGCTTCATCACGTTCGTCTTCTTCATCTAAGCCTTCCGACAAGACGGGATAGTGGTCGACTCTAGAAGAGTCTTTCACGTCTGAGCTCTCAGTCCCATGTAGGTGAAAGGCGTGTGGAATCGGTCTCTTCACGGGTTTGCTCCAAGAGGGAGGAGTAGTTGGATTCGTTCGGACTCAGCTCGAGAATTCTAAGCCTGGGGGTGTACCGATAAGAATTCTTATTTTCGCATAATTTTGCGCGATTAATCCCTCGTGAGCTTCCTCATAGAGTGAAAAGAATTCTTTTTTTCATGATCTAGCTTGCGGCTGTGGTCCGTTTGGATCGATCGAGATCCGATCCGACAATTATTGCCATACCGTCCTATCCACGCTGGTGCAACGCTATTCGGAGTGTGCTTTGTTGACCGCCTGACGCCTGAATCCATGTATGATAAGCGAGTATTCGCAAGTGCTGGACGATGTCGGAATTATATACGCTCACTGGAATGAACAGTAAAAGTCGATGTTCATGTTGAAATCGAGCTTGGAGGCAATCCTTCTAGTTCTCTTGCCTCTATTGATAGTCATGACGCCTATTATTCAGAGTGGGTATGGCGTCCAGGTCAGTTTTCCTGTACCATCGAATACGATCTGGGCTGATGATTTTGAAGGGCCAAGTCTTGCCAAATGGTACAATCTCGATAGTTGTGGAGGACCTGAGAGTTGGGGCAGGTTGAATACGACCTATGCTTTCATGGGCGCTCAATCAGTAGGGATCCAATGTGCTAATGCGGCCAGCGCTCGTGACCTCAGGACAACCATTTCGACCGAGCAAGATTATGTTGGCGCAAGCGTCTGGTTCACCTATGCCGATGTATGCAGGACTACGACCGGAGCGGGTGGACCATTCCTAAGCCTAGAATTTGATGCTCCCAAGGATGCATCTACCAGTTATCATTATGAGACCCACATCGCCTATTATTGCGATGCAAGAGTCTGGCAGATACTAGATTCAAGTGGTAATGCGAAGACAGTCGCCTCGGACACCGAATGCAGTTACAATTGTGGCTTGAACACTAAAGCGAAACAGAACTGGATTTTCATCAAAGTTGTGGCCCAGAAATCTACCAAACAATGGATTCAGCTCATCACTCCCACGGGGGTTTACGGTTGTAAGGAGATTGCGACAATAACGACCGATCATACATGTGGCTTGAACGTTTACACTCAACCAGGGAGAATCGACCAGTACAACTGGCAGGTCGAGCTGGGATGGGACACATTTGCCTTAACGGGTACTTGCGCATGCAACGCATTATTCGATAATGTCCTGGTGACAGACGAGACCCCG
>VBBH01000235.1 GCA_005888695.1 Candidatus Bathyarchaeota archaeon | reverse complement strand
AGCCAAACCCAGGCCAATCCTTACGGACGCTATAAAGCACAAACCAAACTCGACCCCCGATAGATAACCCGCCCCTCGCCTCCTCGAACATCGAGCGCAACCAGTTCTTTTAGAAAATTTATAGGTCTGACAGATGCTACACCCAAAATCTCTCATTTTGAGCCCTGATTGCCGAAATACGAGCATGTTTTCTGGCCCCCGATGATCTCCTCGTAAATTTCCGCTATGTTTAAATGAATAAACCCGTTTCCGCAAAATGCTTTCTAGGCTATTTTGAGCTGTTACCGCCAGTATTCGCTCATTTTGAGGCGCAGTAAAAAATTAAGTTGTAAAAAGAGGGGGTAGATTGTAGAGTTTCAAGACCTGAAAGAGACGTTTGGACCACTTTTCCGTCCAGGTTCGGTTGGAGTAACAGTACCGTCTAAGTTAGAATCAATACCATGATGTCTTTGGCCTGAACCAAGGTAAGAGGCGAACATAATTGCTCGGAACTAAGAAGGGCCTTGTGCCGCTTGTTGTCCCCAGCCCGAAGTTTTCGGTTCCCTTATCCGAAAAGCAAGCAGGAATCCGATAATTCCCAATAATGCTCCGGCGAAAAGAGCGTATCGAAATCCGGCGACGACGCCAGCCGCAATAGAAGAGTCCGCTGAGCCCGCGGCCGCCGTGGGATCGAATGCTCCTGCTATTGTCAACAGGACCGCCAGTCCCAATGGGAAGCCTACTCGGAAGGACGTGTTGACAACTCCTGAGGCCAATCCTTCCTCACCATGCTTGGTGCCCGCGACGGCGGCAATGTTGATCGCTGGGAATCCCATGCTGGCTCCTGCCGCCCAGATCAATAAGCCTGGAAGAATCGTGTAGTAGTTGCCTCCAACAGAGATGGTCGTCAAGGCAAGGACGCCGACTGTCACTAAGACTGTGGAGATTAGGATGGTCTTTCTGATGCCGATCTTACTGATTACCCAAGAGGCGCCCCAGCCTCCAACGAGGAAGAAGATCAGTGCGCCGGGCAGGATTGCGAGTCCCGCGGCTTCAGGAGAGTAGCCTAGTATGTTCTGCATGTATATTGTGAGTATAAAGGAGATTCCTCCAACGACCGAAGTGAGAACGAGGGCCAGGGCGTTCGCGGTTAGAACTGATCCCCGCTTGATGAAGGACAAGGGCATCAACGGACTCTTTGAGCGAGACTCGATAAACAGGAAACCGGCGATGAGGACTATTGACGCGGCGAGCGGAGCCAAGGTCGATTGTGAAAAGAATCCTAGGACAGCGGCATTTGTCAGGGCATAGACGAACAGGATCGTCCCAGCAGTGACCGTCAATGCTCCAGGCACGTCCAATTGTGAATTTTTGACCCAGCCACTCGTCTTCGGAAGATATTTTTGACAGAGAAGAACAGCGACAAGTCCGATCGGCGCGTTGATGAACATGACAGAGCGCCAGCCGAAGCTGACCGTGAGAAACCCTCCCGCCACAGCCCCCGCTGCGAAACCACCAGAGAGTATAGCAGTAATAATCCCGAACGCCCTATTCCTCGCCTTACCCTCCGGATAAAGTCCAATGAGAATAGCAAATGCCGTGACCGTCGTCATCGCTGCCCCAATACCCTGGACAGCCCTGAAAACAATGAGAGCCAAAAGCGAAGGAGCAAGTCCACCGAGGAACGAGGCGATTGTGAAGATGATGAGACCCCCCATGAAGATCTTCTTTTGTCCATACACGTCTCCAGCCCTTCCCATGAGCATAAGGAAGCCTGCTATGGTCAAGGCGTACGCTCCGTACACCCATTGGAGATCCGCGGTAGAGACGATGAACTCTCTCTGGATTGAAGGCAAGGCCACCTGGACGATTGAGGCATCAATGATGTCCAGGAAGTAGGCGACGACGATGAGAGCGAAGACCAATCGAACGTGAGAGACGGTTGAACCTGTTGTGTTGGACCATGACGGCCTAGATTCCGTTACCGCTTCCGACAAAACCTGATTACCACACTCTTGCCGCAGCTTTCACCCCGGCATATATTGACTTGCGGCTTCTCAAGCCTAGTCACTCAAGCTTCACGGGATTTCAGGGCTCGGCTTGTAACCGAATCTCCCTCTACTATAGTAGCATGCGACTGACATTCTCCCCATGACCATTCCCGAGACTGCGAGGATACTGTCCCTTTGCGCCTAAGACATCGCTCAGATAACGAAGACGTTGATCTAGCATCCAACCAACCAGAACTAGATAATGCTCCGAAAGCTCGCGGGAAGGGCAGGAAAGCCGCTGGCGGCGAATTGTCTGACGCTACGAGCCAGAAGATGTACTATCTGGTCTTCCAGGACAGTCCAGTCCAGAGTCTCCTCAACACGAAGGTGCCAGTAGACTTCGAAGCGTCCAGCACAGTCACAGTTGGCAGGGACCCCACGAATACCATCGCATTTCCGGACCAGGATGTTTCACGGCATCACGCCGAGCTCTCAATGGTCGGAGTCAAGATCATGCTGAAGGACCTGCAGAGCACAAACGGAACATACACAAAGGAAGGTAACAAGTTCCAGCAGGTCAAGGGAAGTGTTCCGGTCAAGCTGAAAACGATCATAAAGTTCGGGACCAGCACGATCGTACAACTCGTTCGCGAAACAGAAACACTCTACGAACACTAACCTCTCCTTTTAGAACTAAACTTGGTGCGGAGGTGGGATTCGCGCACCAGTTTACCAATACACTCAAACAACCTGCCTAAGGAAGGTTCAGCCAACCACTTTTTGCAGCGCATGTTCCCGATCCAAAAAGGGGATAAATACATACTCAACAGATGAAAGTCGGTGGCATTTGGGTTCTAGGCTTGGTCTTGTTCTCTTGGCTGTTGGAATAGGTCTTCTTGGCGGAGGAATCATCGCTTATCTAACTGGAACCATGACGATTGCTGACGTGTCGAGAGATTGCAGAGTACTCGGAGGTCCTTGCCCTGCGGGCGAGGGAGAGACTCTTCGTACAGGGCAGAACGAGGAATTAGGAGGAGCAGCCTCCATCGTTGCCGGGTTGGTACTAACAGTGTTAGGCTTCGGAATCGGAGTGAGAACAAAGCGGCCCTAGTCGTCTAGGACGCTTGAACCCTTGACGCTTGACGGTCTATCCCTCGTCTGTGGTTCATGATGGCACAGTAGCTACTGTAACTTAGGCCATGCTGAGCAAGACTTTTCGCACCACTTCCGATCGGAAAGAAAACTAGTACGTTTTCACATCTAACGCTGCTTGCTCTCCGTCGCCGGGGTACAATTTCTCGAATGAGAGAACGGCACGGACTGATTCCAAAGAAAAGCAGCAGGAGTCATTCCCTTTCAAACGTCTCATTCGAAATTCCTAGGAGTGTTTTTACTTCCTCCGCTTCTCGCGGTGTTGCCGAAGGCAGGGAGTTGAAGTATTCGAGGAAACCCGTC
>VBBH01000226.1 GCA_005888695.1 Candidatus Bathyarchaeota archaeon | reverse complement strand
AGCGAGATGCTCTTCTTCCTCATCGTCTCAGCCGCGGCCGGATATACTCCCGACTTTGGCACCAGACAGTACAAGGAAGGGCGCAGCTACTTGTCGGGAAGAATGGGCGAGAAGATTATGGGCGATAATATCAGCATTGACGACGACGCCTATCATCCACTACAGACAGGCGCAACATTCGATGGCGAGGGATATCCAAAGTCGAAGTTGCCATTGATTGAAAATGGTGTGTTGAAGAGTTTAGCGTCTTCGAGGATTTCGGCTCACCGGTATCCTGATGCTAAGCCGACTGGGCATGAGTTGCCTTTGCCAAATCCGTTGGGTGAGATCCCGAATAATCTGGTGATTCGTGCGAAGGGTTCGGTGAAGAAATCGGCTGAGGAGTTGGTGTAGGAGTTGGACCGTGGACTATTGATCACTCGACTATGGTACATGCGGGAAGTTGCACCAAGGACGAAGACTGTCACGGGTATGACACGGGATGGGACGTTCCTGGTCGAGAAGGGTGAGATTGTGAAGCCTGTGAAGAATGTACGGTATAATCAGAGCCTCTTGGACCTGTTCAGTAAGGTCGAAGCTACTTCGGAACCGGTCAGGAACCTGGGAAGGTTTGGCGAGACAACGATGGTTCAGCCTGGGGTCTTGGCTAGAGACTTCAACTTCACAAGCGTCTCGCCATTCTAGTCAACGAACAGCATATCACTGGACGTGAAGTTCGGACTCCCTTGAGCCCTTAACATGTCTTAAATCCGCGATCGCCTGTTTCACCGTGCTATTCTCTTGGTAACGGGAGGTGAAGATTTGGAAACGAAACAGGTTAGGAAGTTAGCCTTGGACATTAATGTACGAGAGACTGAGAATGGTTTCAAGATAACCTTCAACACACACACCGGAACACTCGCGGGAAAGAAAGCAGAGTACGTTGCTCGATCGCTAGATGAGTTTCTCACGCCAACCTCGCTAGATGCAGTGAAGAAGCTTCAGTAGACGAAGAAGAACCCCAACTGGTTGAATGATAAGATGCCTCACGGCTTGCCGCCTAGCATAAGTTGTCATTGCCAGTTTTGCAGAAGTTGATTCTCTGGAGTCTCGTCGCTTGATATTTCAGTCTCTATGGATTAAATATTCCAGCGCCTTGCGGGGGGTTACTTTTTCTGGTTGAAGTATGCGACCACGTTCTGCCTTCTGAAGTAGACTATTATGATTATTCCGAGGGGGATGCCGACTATTGTGATGATGTCTAACACGCCTCCGATTATCATGAGAATCCTCGCCCAGTTCTTTCCAGTGAACAATGACACGCCGATTACTAGAGCGATCACGCCGACTGGTAAGAACAACAGGCCAAGCACGGGGCTATACGCGGCTATGAGAGCATTCAACCCAAGAATTCCTATCGCTCCTAGAATCTGGAAGATTCCGATGATAGTCACACCAACAGGCCTCTCCATCTTTGCAGAAGGCATGGTCGTCGCACGAACGCCTGGTTGCTGAAGTGAAGCACCACAGCTCTGACAGAAAGTTGCCGACGCCTCGTTCTCCCTTCCGCATTTCATGCATATTCGTTTCTCAGAAGATTGCAACTTCGGTTCAGTTGTGCGGTGGAACTTAACTTATTTATCATTTGTCCACATGTGAAATATCGCACCAGTTCTGAACGATCAGAGAACAGTTTGTCCGCAATTATCGCAGAATCGAGCGTCTGGTTTGAGTGTGCTACCACATTTCTTGCACAGGACATTCATAACCATTAGGGGTGGGCTCGTTGCCCGTGTCCAAGTGCTCTTTCTTCTTGCCGAGACGAGTGCAACTGAAAGTATCGTAATTACAACTCCGGCGACTAGGAAGCCTCCTATTGCCAGGAGAATCGTTAGACTGTCGTTAACTGTGCGAGCTGGGGTCTGGTTTTGTGTCTGGGACTGGGGCGGGGCTTGTGGGACAGGGCATGGAGGCGCAGATCTGACAAAGTCAACGGTGAAACCGTCCCCCGAAGCCGTGATGCTTTCGGGATCAGCGAGGTTGCAACTATTGCTTAGGTCAAACAATCGCACTCTTTCATTGTCGAATTGATTGAGCCGCGAATTTACACCGTTGATTGTCGCGTTCGCATGATCGAAGCTTACAAAGTTGAAGTTTGCTAGCGGCACGCTTCCATCTGTTAGGGATTGCACAAGCCATTGCGCAACGTGAAGGTTTGAACTATGCGGCAGGGTGAGTGAGAAGCTTGTTTGGTCAGTGATCATATCGATCTCCCATGAGCCAGATGCAATTTTCGAGATCAGTGCACCGACACTTGTGCCAGGGCCGACGAAGCCGTTTAGGTCGGTGATTCTTACTGGGCTTGTCGAGCTGTTCTCTGGAAGGTTCGCATAGAAGGCCCGATACTTGACGGTGCCGTTGCTCTCAGCAAACTGGCTCGTTCCGATCGAGATGTAATTGTCCCCGGCACCTACTGTGAGACTCTCAAAGACTAATGATACGTCCGAGGCGTTGGGCGGTCGTATGATTGGGACGGTCCAGAAGCCTATGATTCCTTCAACGTTGAGCCCTGTCCTGTTTGTGTAATCTACCTTGTAGCCGGCCTCCGAACTTCGAACGGTTTTGATGGTCGGAGCAAACACGCGTTGTGACGATAACGATGTAATCGCGCCGGAAAGGAGGAGCAGCGATACGATTAGGAGAGCGACATGGAATTTTGGATGAACCAGACCGCCGCGATTGTGCATTGAAGCTTCAGTATTACTTGGGCGACTCTTTCTGTTATTTATCGCTAGCGGATATCTGGTCGTGTAGAAAAGATTAGAATTGTATACACTTAATACAGTTGGTAGATCGTGGAAGGATCGATTTGTCCGGGGTCGACGCGGCCTTCCTATTGGGGACTCAGGCCCTTCTAGCGCTTGCATTGCATTCAGTTTACAAGACCGCCAGCAGGGAAGCGGAGTTTGTTAGGACCGACAGTTCGCAGACCCTGAACCCTCCGAAGGTTATCTTAGAACGCTTTAGAACCATGGTCGAACAGAGAGATATCGCCATCACCGTGCTTCTGATATCAATCCTTGCAGCGGTCTCTTGGATAGTGGGAGTCGTCACATTGGGGGACCAGCTTGTTTCATCCTGGGGCTTATTGTCCCTCGGTCTCATTTACGGTCTGGTACTTTTCCTGGCTATTGAAACCCTCTATCTTCTGTCTTCCAAATGGCTCGCACCCTCTATGAGAAACAATCGTCTCTTTGTTCGGGCTATTGATTCGGTTGCGCTAACCGGTTCCCTCCTCGTCGCCCTCGCAGCAACACTCGGCACGATAACAACAGTAGGTTGTAGCACGGTTCTGTCTCAGTTGCCTTGTCAATTCTGGGATTCACTCAGCTTTCTTTCTGCCGCAATACTCTTGATCGTCTTCTTCGTTAGCGGGCTTGGCACGATGGGATTAGTAGATACAATAACGGAAAGCGTTTCCTCTCGCGTTCCGTCTGGTCGGATGAGACATGCACTCTACCTCGTCCTACTCTTCGGCTCCATGGCTGGGTTGATAACTCTCCTCCCCTACAATCCAGTTTTTGGCCCAGCAACAGCGTTCGGGAAGCTCGGAGCGGAATTGGACACGGCACCTCCCCCAGACTTCAGCCAGCCCAATCCGTTCCCCCCTCCGTCTCTCGAACAACTTGTGCTGGCCCTGACCTTGTTCAGCGTCGCCTACCTCACACTGTTGCTCGCCTTACCAAGGGCTCTCGAACACAAGCTGGGAATCAAACAATCAAAACTGGTCGCTACGGTGACATTTCTGATGCTATTCGCCGTAGTGGCAAATTATCAACTCGCGCATCTTGCCGGCTTCGGGCTGGGAGCCCTGTTCTTTCAGGAGGAGGGCGCAGTCTATCCCGGAGTCTGGGTTGGTGCTCTGGTTCTGACTGTCAGGAAAATCAAGCAGTCACATGAGAGAGGGAAGCTCAGAAAGGACTCGATAGTGCCCTTCTGTAACAACTGTGGAAAACGTTTGGATGCTAATTCAAAGTTCTGCTGGGCATGCGGCTCGCCGGTCCCGCCGCCCCAGCCCGAGCGGGTGCTTTTTGTGGGCGATGCGACACAGATTGCAAGCATCAAGGAGCGTCACTCAACCAAGAGAAAGATTGGCAGTCTCATAGCTGGGGGGCCGATGGGATACTTGGCGTTTGGAATGGACTTCCCCCTCAAAAGAGTCTCGGAGGGCCAAGTCGCCGTGACTAGCAGGGCGGTCTACTTCGGCGGGAACTTCTACCCATTGAAAGGACTTGTTCAGATCAAGCCTGGACATTATTCCAACTCGGTCGTCTTGTCAGTAAAGCGGTTCCCCGAGGGATCACTACAGAAAACACACGTAGGAACAATGGATGCCCCTGTAGACGAAGTCGAGTTGAAGAGCAGCAACGTGAAAGCGCTTACGCATAGCATTGAACAGGCTGCCGCAGTTGACGTGTGAATAAGAACGCAAAGACTTGCGGAAGATACCGAGAGGAGCCCTCGACACGACGAACGTAGCTTACCTAATAAATCGAAACATGTTTGAATGCGAAGGCTTAACCTCTCAATGTTCCTTACTCAACTAACAAGAGTTAGGGAAAGGGGAATTGCCTTTGCAATCTCGCAAGTATTCAGCTTTCAAGACGATAGCACGAGCCGTTCCTAACTTGCCTACGACTGCGTCATGGATGAAAAGCAAGGCTATGCTTGTAATCGTGATTGTCGTCGCGGGCGCTATCGTGGGTTCTTTGGCAGGGCTGGGTCTTTTGCAAAAGCTACCCAGTCCACTGTCCCAAGTCCCGGCACAAACAATCCTACACAGTCAAGGCAATTCCAAGCTGCTACTGCTGCGGATGCAGAGTTCCCTAGTCAATCTGCGTACACCATAATGGTACCGGAGGGTTGGACGGGTAGACCTAGCGTCGAGCGATACACGTGGCCCTTTGGTGGAGCTGATTTCAACTTCACTGCTCATGACTCAACCGGGGATATGCGGATTTTCTTTTCGTCAGCGGACTTCCCATACTATGTCGAGCCTACCTATGGCTTCCTGAACGTGGCCAATTATGTCCCTAATGCATGCTACGACGCTGTCGCACGTAGCTTTGCAACTTGCGCTCAAGGAAATTGGTGGTTGGCCTGCGGACAGAACGGATGCTACAACGGCATGAAGCTCTTCATCAACAGCTACCTATCAGCCTCTGATTACATCACATCAATTACTCACGGCGGGCTACACGTGGTCCTTTCCGATAACGGGGCTGTAGTTCCTCTCAATCGAGCCCTATGGCCCATTGTCAACAGAGTTCATTCAGACGTGAGGATCGAGAAGATCCTGAATGACCCATCTCTAGTCAATCGCGTATTGACGCTCGACTCTGGTCAGAACACTGGTGCTGAAGCCGTCTTGACTTATACTGATGGCGGCGTCCAGTACGAGTTGCAAGTTGTTGTCACACGCTTCACGGTTCCAAGTCTCGGCTTTTCCTCTTGGACTACATACTTCTGGGGCTACTCTGCACCGAAGAGTGATTTCCAGAAAGTGGGCAAGCTGTTTTCCATGATCATCCCGACGGTCAAGGTCAACTCACAGT
>VBBH01000029.1 GCA_005888695.1 Candidatus Bathyarchaeota archaeon | reverse complement strand
AATCTCTTCTTCAACTGCTGGACCTCAATCGCCATTCTCTCGAAATCATAGTTCCTCAATACATGATCCTTGTACCAGATCAATTGCCCCGTCAACTTCACCCATCTAACCCGCTCCTTCGAGGGAGTGTACTGAGAAGTAGCACGCTTACCACTCTCCTCAATGAGATCATGCAAGGTATCGATCATCTGCTTCCTCTCGCCCTTCCGAAAACTGCTATACCTCTTCTCAGTCTGATCTGCAAGCTCGGTCAATGAGTCCTCCTCAGGCTCATCCATGGGAGTATAGACATGAGGCGCAGGACATAACCAAGAGAGGAAACCGAGAGACACATTCCCTACCCAATTCCCAAAACCCGGGGACCCCCTAGAATCGCCTAGGAAACGCGTGCAAAACGACTACCCCCTCACGAAAATGTCAATTTACAACAGCAACAATACCTCTTGGCATGACCATTCCTTCACATAGAATGTCAAAAACAACCAGCAAAACTAGCCCATCACTAGAAAAAAAGGGAGCAATACCAAAAAAGTCCCAAGACACAAAACCCCAATATCCAACTTCACCTGGCCAAACTCAATACCGCCGCCAATGCTCCCACCAAAGCCAGCCTCGAATCACTCGCAAATCCAACAATCAACAGATCCTTCTCTGCCGGTCCAAACAGTCCTCTCAACCGTGAATCCTCATCCCTAGACATATCACGCACATCCTTGTTATCAGGAGGAACCACGAGCCTCCCATTCAGCAATGCCATCGTGATCGCTCCATCCGCCCCCACCCGGACAGCCTCATCCCTTTCACGAATCCCGTTCAAACCCATCACATAACGACCAGAGAGATGGACGCCAACAGCCCTCTTCCCGGGAACAAGCTCTGTCTCCCCCAACTCATGAATACTTCCAACCCCTAACAGTCCCAGCTCACTATCCAATCTCTTCCTCCCAGCTTCAGATAACGACGCCCCATTCTCAGCAATCCTGATCAAGTCCTTCTCAGACAATCTTTCAAGCAATCCGCGTGCAACACCATCATTGATCCCCAAAGCCTGCGACAACAATCTCCTACCCACCGGACCCTCACCCCTAATCAAAATCAGCGCCGCCAGAACCTGCAGACTAGTGAGTTGTGGCAGGGGACCCCGAGAACCCCGACGCCACCCAGAAAGAATATCATCCAACAAATCAAGATTCCAACTCTAGGTCCCGACCGTCCAGGACGCTCCCACACTAAACCCTCCCTTCACACTACCATCCCCATAACCAACCAATCTCTTCGCCAACCCCCTCAAATGCCCCAACCCAACAACCACCACAACAACACCCACAGATCCATCCAGCAAATTCTTCACCCGCACCGCCATATACTCCTCCCGCACATCGATCAACAATCGACTAAGCTCCGGATACCTCCTCCTGAACACTCCAAGATGACCAACCACATCCTCCGCCATCTCCCCCAAACCCTCCCCTCCCCCACCAAAAGGCAGAACCACCAAGCTAGCAACCGCATCAACAACCAATTTCAGCTTCTCCCTCAAAGGAATACTCCTCAACAATCCAACCGTCCGATCTATTGGAAGATCAATCAACGCCACAGCCGCACCAACAAGTTTAGCCTCCTCCGCCGCCCCAAGCATCTCCATCCCAGGAGCAGACCCGGTCAAACGACCCGCAAACCTCTCAAGCACAGCCATCAACAGGACCGACAAACCAGACGACGCCACCCGTCCCACACCCCCCACATTCCTAGTCGAAGAAGGATCAATCAAAGCGCGAAGACGAGTCTCATCAAGCTCCAAAGCCACAACACCAGGTCGGACTCTACTGATCACATCCCTCGCCTGAGACACACTAGAAGGGTCCACATGGACAGTCCCAACAATCACCAACCGGTCCCCCACTCTCTCCACACGAGACGAACTAACTACCACGCTCGTCTCCCACCACTGTGAACGTCTATAAACCCGTACAACTAACAATTAGAACCTGTATAATTTCACGCCTTCTCTGGAAGGCAATCCCAATCCCCCTGCTGGTACAAGAAAAACCTTGGACGACATTGGCCGCTTGGAAGAGGAACGGAACAAACTCAGAGATGAAGAACGGAGCCTCATACAAAACCTCCGAGAACTAAGCTCCAAACTCAAAGAAGTAAGATCAGAACTCTCCGACAACCGAGACAAACGCGACCAACTAAACGAAACAATCAAACTTCTCAAGCAGGAACGGGACCAGCTCCGGACCAAGGCCAAGAATGGCATCGAACAATTCTCAGAGACAAGAAAGAGCACCCCAGGAGGAAGAAGAGCCGCTCAGGCCGAGAAAGAGCTAGCAAGCCTGGAATGGAAAGTTCAGACTACTCCCTTCGATCGAGACCAGGAGAAACGCATGATGATCCAGATAAGAGCTCGGGAATCTCAAGTTGTAAGTAACCGGAAGCTCCAACAGCTACGCGGCGAGATCGAGAAGTACAAACAAGAAGGCGACACGGTTCACGCGAAGATTCAGGAATTGGCCGCAGAGAGTCAGAAGCATCATCTCGAAATTCTCAAACTGAGAGAGCAATCCTCTTCGATAAAGCAGGAGATCGATGAGAAAGTTGTCTTGCTGGACGTAACCAGGGAGAAGGCACTATTAGCGGCACAAAAGTTTCTCATGGCCCAAAACCAAAACAGGTACACCACACGAGTTATGCGAACAGAGAAGGACAGGGCTCATCGCGAAGGATTGAAAGCTGTAGCACAGGAAAAACTAGAGAAGAAGGAGAAACTTTCCCTTCTCGAACTGAACGCACTCTACGGCTCTGGTGAAGACGACGAGGAAGACACCTCCGGTTGAGCAATAAGCCTCCCACAGCCATAATCGGTGGCTCAGGCGTCAAATCGATAATCAAGGGAGACGAAAAAACCATTGGGACACCCTATGGTCCAAGTCCACCTATCACCCATAGTCTTGTAGCTGGCCGCTCAGTCTACTTTCTTCCTAGACACGGTGAACATCACCAATACCCGCCGCATATGGTCAATTATAGAGCCAACATTTGGGCCCTCAGACAATTAGGCGTTGAACGGATAATAGCGACCAATGCTGTAGGAGGCATCAACCAAGAATTGACACCCGGTGACATCGTTATACCTGTCGACATAGTAGACATGACAAAGTCTCGAAAAGGAACATTCTATGACAAAGCACCCGTTACTCACATAGACGTGTCACAACCCTACTGTCCAACGCTACGCCGGTTGCTAATCGATACGGCCAGGATGAAAAAAGTGAATGTTCACGAGAATATCGCTATGGCCGCTACCGAGGGTCCGAGGTACGAGACCCCGGCCGAGATAAGGATGCTAAGAACAGTTGGATGCGGAATAGTCGGGATGACCGGGGCACCAGAGGCGTTTCTTGCGCGAGAACTACAGTTGTGCTATGCATCGATAAGCTTCGTTAGCAACATGGCCGCCGGGTTACAAAGACAATTATCTGCCCGTGAAGTCGAAGAAAAGGGAAGAGAGACGAGTAATATTCTGAATAGTGTCATTGTAGAAGCGGTCGCAAATATCCCTGAACGCCATAATGACTGTCCCTGCTCCAATGCACTTGTCCAAGCCCAACTAGTTTCGAATGCTGCGGAGGTAGAACAATTCGCTAGATAGGCTACTCCGCTCCGCGGGAGTCTATGCTGTCTA
Organism: Candidatus Bathyarchaeota archaeon; assembly: GCA_005888695.1. The sequence goes on along the minus strand of VBBH01000029.1, from coordinate 29,720 downwards.
CGAGGAATGGCTAACGCGACAGGTGAGAGCCCTTCCAATGCCGGAGCATGTCGGCATCATCTTAGATGGCAATCGAAGATGGGCGTGGGAAAAGCAGTTGACGATAGAGGACGGCCATTTCATGGGAGCCAAGGTAGGAGAGGAACTTCTCGACTGGACGGTCGAGCTCGGGATCAAGACGCTTACATTGTATGTGTTCTCGACGGAGAACTTCGAGAGACAAAGCGATGAAGTAAAGGGTCTCCTCAAACTCATAGAGGGCGAAGCTCGGAGGCTTGGGTCCGACCGACGCCTCCATTCAAACATGGTTCGTGTAAAAATCCTTGGTCGTACAGACCTCTTACCAAATAGTCTGCAGGAAGCATTAGTCGACATTGAGAAGTCAACTAAGAACTACAGTCACCACTTCCTCAACGTGGCAATTGCTTATACTGGCCGAGCTGAGATCGTGGACGCTACGAAGAAGATCATTGAGGACGTGAACCAGGGTGTTTTGTCCTCTCAGCAATTGGACGAGGACACTTTCATGAAATATCTCTATACAGCTCATCTTCCGAATCCAAACCCCGACCTCGTCATAAGGACCTCTGGTGAAGAGAGACTTAGCGGGTTCCTATTATGGCAGTCCGCCTATAGTGAGCTAGTTTTCGTCGATGTCTACTGGCCCGGTTTTAGGAAGATAGACTTTCTGCGTGCCCTACGCTTGTACCAGAGAAGGCATCGAAGATTCGGCCGGTAAAACCTAAAACCAATCATTCTGCTGAAAGAAGATACAACGATTAGAGCTGCTCTCATAGAGATGCTCCTCTAAGCAAGAGCCGTCTGGACAGAGCAAAAGGTCGGTAGAATGGTTTACATCAAACGGATCGACATTAGAGGCTTCAAGACATTCAGCAAGAAGGTCTCTATAGGCCTTGACCGAGGCTTCACAGTCATAACCGGCCCGAACGGTTCCGGAAAATCGAACATTCTCGACGCGTTAAAGTTCTCACTTGGCGAATTGAGCCCAAAGGAGCTAAGGGGTAGAACTCTTTCTGACCTGGTGCACAAGTCTCAGGGGGAGGGCGCACGTTCTGCGCATGTTGCGGTCCAATTTGACAATGCGGACCGTAAGATTCCCGTAGATTCCGACCTTGTTACGATTTCTCGAGAGTTCACGAAGGGCGGTGAGGGGGTGTACCGTGTGAACGGTCGACGATTGTCCAGAAAGCAGGTTCAGGATGTTCTAAGTTCCGCGGACATTCAAGTGACCGGGTTCAATATGATCGCGCAGCATGCGATCACGCGTCTCGCTGAGCTCTCTCCGGAAGAGAGGCGTCGTATACTGGAGGATCTGATTGGGATCGGGATTTTCGAGGCGAAGAAGTCACAGTCATTGAATGAGCTGCGGGAGGCAGACACGAACCTCAAGGTTGCTGCTGGGAAGGTGGAGGAGGTGAGAGCTAGGATAGAAGCTCTGGAAAGAGAGCGAAACGATCTCCTCCGGCATGATTTATTGCAGAAGGAGGTTATGCAGCAAGAAGCAACAATACTGTCGGGAAGAATACTCGATCTAGAATCGAAGAAAGGTATTATTCTAAAAACCCTGAATGAGGAGTCTAAGAATCTAGAAGCGACAAGGAGTGAACGTGAGACTATCACCCAGGAGAGGTCGAAGATCTCGGAGGAGAGGAGAAGCTTCGAGGAGACGACCGTGAACAAGGGGAGCGAGGAACTCTTCAAGATAGAAAGAGAAATCGCCCAGGCGAGCACCGATCTTGTCAAGGCCTCCACCGAGACGGAGAGCAGGAAGACCATCCTAGATACGCGAAGAAAACAATTGACAGGGCTCGAAAAGAAGAGCACGGAAATGGAAGCATCGCTGCAGACGCATAGAGAGTCCCAACACACGCTTTCAAGCCGACACTCCAGCCTAGCAGAAAAATTGGCGAATGCGACTAGCAAACTAAACCAACTGGACCAGAAACTGCAGTCCTCCAGAGCACTTCTCTCCACTGATTCGGAGAAGCGAAAAGCATTGAACGATGACATCGAAGCTCTATTTAGGGAATTGGGTAAACTTTCAGTCTCGAGTAAAGGAAGCTCGACGAGGCTCGAGCTGACGGCGGGGCATCTTCAATCGTTGGAACTACGTCAGAAGGAATTCTCCTCGTTTGCGGAGCAGTTGAAGGAACGGATTCAGGAGATGGAGCGATTGGAGAAGCAAGAGGAGAAGCGGTTGGTCGATTTGGAGGAGAAGGTGAAGGAGTACGGAGTGTTGAAGGAAAAGCGAAAGGTGGAGATTGAGGAGGCGTTGGCCGTTGCGAAAAAAGCGCGCGTTACTGTTGTTGAATTCAACACGCAAAAGAATCTTGCAGAGACTTTTGGGGCGGAGGAGAGAGCGATAGAACGGATTGAAGAGATGGCAAAGGAGGGAGCCATAAAGGGAGTTGTGGGTCGACTGGAGGATCTGGTGAAGTATAGTGATGAGAATAGGAAGGCAGTTGTGGCGGCGAGCGCGGGATGGTTAAAGTCGCTTGTCGTGAGAGATTTGGAGGTCGCTATCAAATGCGTAGAGAGTCTAAAGAGAGCCAAGCTGGGACGAGCCAAGATCGTTCCCCTTGATCTGGAACCCCCGACCTTTGAGACAGACTTTGACGATATTCCCGGCATTGTAGGACCGTTATCTGACGTAGTTAAGGCTGACAAGCACCTAGGGGCCGCCATCGAGTTCGTCTTTGGCGACACCTTGCTTGCGACAACACAACGAGCTGCGTTTACCGCCGCGTCCAGAGGCTTAAGGTGCGTCGTGATCAGCGGTGATCTCTACGAGCCTGGAGGCGCATTAGAGAGTGGATACTACCGAGCTCCATTCGATGTCACGAATCTTGTCCCAAGGGGTTCGGCACTTGAGGGGTTGGAGAAGACAGTGAGGAGTCTAGAGCAGATCGTCCAGAAGCAAAGAGGGGATGTGGATAGGCTGGAAGTTGAGCTTGGAAGGTTGCGAGAGGATCGTGTTGCGTCTTCGAAGACACGTGAAGCCTTGGGCGGTGAGGTGGAGAATGAGCGGAGGATGCTGGAGAGGACTAGGACCGCCTTACACCAAACGAAGAATAGAATGGAGAGTCTGGGGTCGATGATGAAACGGGAGACCTCTACTCTGGAAGAGATGGCCAATAAACAGGGCGAGATGAAAAGGCGACTGTCCGCCTTGGAGAGTGAGCGGGCGCGTCTCAGGTTCGAGTCCAAGCAGGCAGCGATAATCGACTTAGACCGTGAGAGGGGCCAATTGGCCCGTGAGGTCGAGGGATTGGCAAGGGAAAAACTGGAGGCTGAGGGACACTTGGAAATGAGCAAGTCAACACTGGAGACGTTAAGGCCAGGCCTAGACAATGTGCGGATTGAGATGAGGAATCTGGAGGCTGATGTGAGGCGTGAGGAGGCTAGGGTTGCTGAGGCAGAGGTTGTCATGGTCAGTTCTCGTGACCAGTTGAAGACGCTTGAGAAAGCGAAGGAGTTGTTGGAGGAGAGGTTGGGCAGCGTGAACGAGGAGAGGAGACAGTATGAGACTAGATTACAGGAGATGGAGAAAGCGTTGAGGGTGTTCTTGGAAAGGATGGATCCGATCAACGCGCGAGTCGCAGATTTGAAGGCGAGCCTTAGAGAGGCCGAGACTCAGCTGGCAATGTTAAGCGCCCAGCTGCGAGACTTGGGCTTTGATCGGCCTGTACAAGGAGCAGTGGAGAAGATGGAAGAGGCACTCGAGTGGAAACGGGTGTTGATGGAGGAGGTTAATGAGATAGGATTAGTGAATCAGCTGGCATTGGAGCAATATGATGGTCAGAAGGACAATTACAAGAATCTCAGCGTACGAATCACCCAGTTAGAGCAGGAGAAGTTGAAGATCATTGAGTTCATGAACGATCTAGAGAGACAGAAACGCGACACGTTCATGACCGCGTACAATAAGGTGAATGATACCTTCCAGAAGTTGTTCGGTGAGATGACTGACAGTAAGGGGAACGGGAAGATGGTGTTAGATAATCCGGAGAACCCGTTTGATGGCGGATTAGAGTTGATGCTACAATTCCCTGGTAAACCACTCTTGACAATCGGGAGTGCTAGCGGTGGAGAAAAGAGTGTCTCAACCGTCTGCTACCTGCTAGCCTTGCAGCAGATTCACCCTATGCCGTTCTATGTAATGGATGAGATTGACGCGCACCTAGACGTTGTGAATAGTCGAAGGTTGGCGACTTTGATAAGAAGCAGGAGTGGAGAGTCGCAGTTCATTGTCATCAGTCTGAAGGATACCACGATCAGTAGAGCAGAACGTGTTTATGGAGTATATGCTGAGAAGGGCATGAGCAACGTAGTCAGCCTGCCCGCGCTTGTTGGCAAGAACTAGAATCTTACTCTGCGATTCAGGACCCGCGAAGATTCTCAGTTGGCGGGACTTGAGTAGTCGAGTAACGTAGTCTTTCTTTTTCCGGGACTGGGGTCCTTCTTGAAGGCCGCAAGGTGTCTGTGCATGTCTCGTTCTTTTCTTCGACTGCTGTGGAAGTAGGCTTCGTCCACCGTACCTTCTGCCATTAGAACAGTAACCTTTCCTGGTTTGGTTCGTCCGGTCCGGCCTCGACGCTGGATCATGCGTATCTCGGAGGGGACCGCCTCGTAAAAGATGACATGATCTACATCCGGGACATGCAATCCCTCTTCTCCTATGCTTGTCGTCACGAGCACGTTGTAGCGGCCAGTTTTGAAATCGTCCAGTATCTGAACTTGTTGCTCTTGTTTCAATCCAATATCATCCATGTTTCGAGTCGCCTGTCCCACGAATCTTACCGGGGTTGCACTTGGGATATTCTTCAACCCGTCCACGATCAGGTCAGCAGTGTCTCGGAACTGTGTGAACACAATCAACTTAGATTCGGGTTTCTCTGCTAGCTGACTCGTAATGATACGGCGTAGTGACTGGTTCTTTGGATGTTCTTCACGTATGTTTTCTTCGCAGAGTTTCAAGGCCTCAATGATCCTAGGATCCTTTGCCAAGCCTAGTGAGGACCGGCTTGTTTTTTCATCAAGTCTCGACAGGAAACGCGTGACACTCCGCACACCCTGTGTCTCGACCATCTCGACAGCATGGAAGAGAGAGATTCCTTGGCTTTGTAAGACCAGGGCACCGTAGAGGTATCCAGCTCTCTCGGTCCGCAACTTCTTCCTAATACTGTCCCCGAGCTCTAGGAGCGTCCGCTTGTTGACATTGACACTTTTTGGAAGCAAGTGTAGATTTTGCAACCGTTCGATCTTCTCGTCCAACACTTTTCTCAGGATGGAACTGATCCTATCATAGACGGGTGGCAGAGCGACACGTTCCCAATTCACGGCAACCGGATTGACATAGCCGGAAACATCATCGTCCACCTCAGTACGTGCCTCTACGCCCTCGATAGCCAGTCTCTGGCAGATCTCGTCTATCCGGCTCTTTCGAGAGCTCGGCGAAGCGGTTAGGCCTAGGATGCGTGGCGAAGAGGATTGGAGCTTGTAGGCCTCGGCGACCTGTGAATAGGCATAGTCTCTCACGCACCTGTGAGCCTCATCAAAGATGATCAGGCAGACATCTCGGAGAGAATAACGGCCCTTGGATATGTCGTTCCGGATTACTTCGGGAGTTGCAAATATGATCCTAGAAGTCTCGAAAAGTTCGACCCTAAGGCTTGGAACCGTCTCGCCTGTAAGGACGGTCGAAGCAATTTCCGATAGGTGTGTCTTGAAGAACTCCGAGTGCTGAATCACCAACGGCCTTGTGGGAGCAAGGAACAGGACGCGCCCCGTTGGGAATGCTGCGAGACGTTCTCTGGCGACGAGCAGGGCAACAACCGTCTTCCCAAGTCCCGTCGGGAGAACCACAAGGGTGTTCTTCTCTAATGCGGAGGCGGCAATGTTCCTCTGGTAATCTCTAACGTCGATCCCAGAGGAGACTAGCAACATGAAAGCGCCCGTAACCAGCTTATTTCGGCCCCGGCTGGGTCGAGTTCATCATTCATTAACGTGGCGGTATCAAATCAATCCACCTATAAACCCAAACTAATCGATTGCTAAGCTCGAACGTGAAAGGTGGAACAAATTTAATCCGTGAGTTCAGCTTCACAAGGTCGGGAAAGGGAAGGGTCGAATAGGAAATCAGCCCTGTAAGATGTCCTAGGGTTAGAGGGACGGCTACTTATCCATGAAATGGAAGGATCTTAGGCACAACGGCATCGCATTTCCGCCTGCCTACGAGTCCAAACAACTCTCAATCCGGATAAGAGGAAAGGAGGTCCGACTATCAACGGAAGCTGAGGAGTTAGCTTATGCTTGGGGGAAGAAACGTGCGACTCCCTACGTGCAAGACCCGGTCTTTCAATCTAACTTCCTATCCGACTTCGCAAAATTGTTACCATCAGAATATCGAGGCATCAAATATTCCGAGATCGATTGGACTCCCGTCCACGAGTATCAGCTGCGCGAGGAACAGCAGAAGAGTGACCCTGTCGTCAAGAAGAAACTCGCCGTTCAAAGGAAAGAACTCAGACTCAAGCTGAAGGAGCAGTATGGTTATGCAGACATTGATGGAGTCCGGACCGAGATTGCAAACTGGATGGCAGAACCTCCGAGTCTCTTCATGGGTCGCGGAAGCCATCCCATGCGGGGAAGATGGAAGCCGAGAGCCGGCCCTGAGGATGTTGTGCTCAACCTTTCCGAGAAGGCTCCTATTCCGCCCGGCAAATGGAAGGCGATCGTTCATGATCACGATTTCATGTGGATCGGCTACTGGGTCGACAAGCTCAGTAACGTCCGCAAGTACGTCTGGCCCTCGGACATTTCCAATCTTCGGCAGGAGAGGGACAGGCAAAAGTTCGAGCTTGCCAAGAAACTCACGAGATCACTTCCCACCGTCCGTAAGCACATCGACGTAGGACTCGCCTCGGATGATCTACGAACCCGAAAACTTGCCACAGTCTGCTACCTCATAGATAGTCTGGCCATGAGAGTTGGCGACGAAAAGGAAGAAGACGAGGCGGACACCGTGGGAGCATCAACGTTGCGAGTTGAGCATATCAAGTTTCACTCGAACAATGTAGAATTCGACTTTCTCGGAAAGGACAGTGTCAGATGGCAGAAAACATTGGATCTCCTGGGTCCACACAATCTAGTCCGTAAGAACCTGCAAGAGTTCTGCAAGAACAAGAAGAATGCGGACTTAGTCTTCGACGGGATAAACTCCTCATCAGTGAATCGGTTCCTCGGGACGTCGATGAAAGGATTGACGGCAAAAGTGTTCAGGACACATCATGCGACCGAGACTGTTCAAAAATACCTCGACCAATATGACGGATTCAAACCGGGCTCTGCACCCTTCCTGAAGCTCTACCGCGCCAGGCTGGCTAACCTTGAAGCCGCGATCAGATGCAACCACAAGAGGACCCCTCCGAAGACGTGGGAGTCAAGCCTCGAGAAGAAACAGTTGCACCTCGACGATTTACAGGGTAAGGAAACCAAGACGGAGAAACAGGCGTTAAGGATGAAGGAGCGTGTCGAGAAGCTCAAATTGGATATTGATCTCCAGAGACGAACAAGGGATTACAATCTCAACACATCACTACGAGGCTACATCGATCCAAGAGTCTACAGGAAGTGGGCCGGTGAAGACTGGACCAGGATTTACCCCAAGACGTTGCAGCGCAAGTTTCTCTGGGCGACACGCTCCAAAGCCTAGTCCAAGAGAGCCGTGGATCGAATGACGCGAAAGTTCTGGGTCTTTGTCGTTATCATCCCCCCAATTGCTACCATCTTCCTATGAAGAACAATCCTACTCCCACTTCACAGGCTACCATTACAATACTTGAGTGGAGCGTTCACCATGATCACGCTTACACTGGCTGTATTAGTTCATGAGATAACACGAAAGTTTGTCAAATTGCACGGCTTGCAAAGAGAAGCCAATTTCATCATTAGGGCATCAATTGAGCGCGGGTTCTTTGACGGTCTATTCCTCCTGAACACATTCGCTTTTCTAGGACTAGCAATGTTCTTCATCCTTAGCTCTCCAACCGCCTGGCTGAACTATTGGCTGTTCATGATGATCGGCGCAGCTGTTGTGCTCTCGCTGAATTTTGCAAATGATTACGGGGTTTGGAGAAGAGAACGAACCGTGACGAAGTACATAGCCTAGACACTATTGCCTTGAAACCGGAAGTAGTTCGACTAGCGATCGTAAAGGTATGCCCTCAATCTTTTCCTTGCCGCTCTTATTCGCGAGCACGGCGATACCGACCGGCCTCGCCTTGACGGCCTCAAGAGTTTCGATAGCTGCACGTGCGGTCTCACCCATTCTGAGAATAGTGTCTACGATCAGGACCTTCTTACCTTCAACGGGATAGAAGCTTGGGTTTACAGCGCCAGCCATCTTCTTCTCACCGATCCTTTGCGGACGAATGGCTGCCATGGGCTTTCCGAGGGATCGAGCTACGATCAAGGCGATCGCCATCGCAGCAGTCTCTATCCCGGCGACGACGTCCGGCTCTTCAATCTCGCCTGCCTCGATGGATTCTCGAACCATATCTGCAATAGCTTGTCCGACTAATGTTAGGCGGCGGACGCTTGATCCTATCGGATTCCAGTTAACGTATACGTCATACGACTCTCCTCGAGGCTTCGCGGCGTCCCGGCCGTGGAGTAGGAGCCACACGACCGTATCAGCCTGGACCTTGAGCTCGTCCGATATCTCGTAGGTGGACATTCCCTTCTCCTTGAGTTCCTGTGCTTTCTTCGAAAGTTCCTCGAGACTCCTCAAACCCGATTCTTCCTGACCTACTCCTAGTCCGGGAGAGCGCATAGCTACTTAAAAACCACAATTATCGAAAAGAGCCTGGCAATCCAAGAGGCGTCAGTTGTTGCGAAGATTCCAGATAGCCACTGAAGAAGAGATCAAGAAAGGTGAGACGACTGACGTTTACTTCGTCAGAACCAATGAGATCCTTCAGAAAGAGGGATTGACAGAGCAGCGAGTAGTGGCCGAGGTTACAACAGGGTCCCTCCCGAGAGACTGGGACTGGGCAGTTCTCGCAGGCGTTGAGGAAGCTGTTCATTTGATGGAGGGTATCTCCGTCGACGTGGAGTCGTTGCCCGAAGGATCAATATTCCGTCCCAAGGATCATCGCGGCACCAGGCTTCCAGTCATGACTCTAGAAGGACGATACCTAGACTTCTCCCTCTACGAGACTCCTCTGCTGGGTTTGTTATGTCAAGCCTCGGGCATGGCGACAATGGCTGCTCGAGTACGGAAGGGCGCGGGAAAGGATTCGACAATCTTGTCCTTCGGGATTCGACGAGCTCACCCCGTCCTCGCACCCATGATCGATAGAGCTTGCTACCTTGGAGGGTTTGACGCAGTCTCAAGTCTAATCGGCGCAAGACTACTCGACTTACACCCTACGGGCACAATGCCACACTCGCTGATCGTTTCGATAGGCGATCAGGTGAAGGCTTGGAAGAGCTTCAACAAGTACATGCCAAAGGACGTTCCACGGATTGCATTGGTCGATACCTACTATGACGAGAAGACAGAATCAATTATGGCAGCTGAAGCTTTGGGGAAAGATCTCTACGGGGTTAGGTTAGACACTCCGGCCTCACGTAGAGGGGACTTCGCGGAGATCATCCGGGAAGTGAGATGGGAGCTTGACGCGAGAGGATTCGACAAGGTGAAGATCTTCGTATCAGGCGGACTGGACGAACATAGCGTCGGCCGATATGCTAGAGCTGGAGCAGACGGATTCGGAGTTGGCAGCGCGGTCAGCAGCGCACCAGCGGTAGATTTTGCAATGGACATTGTCGAGATCGAGGGACGACCCGTTGCAAAGAGGGGTAAGCTGAGCTGGAAGAAACAAGTGTGGAGATGTAAGGAGTGCCTGTCGACAAGGGTTACCCGGAGGAGCGTCCATGATCATCCCGACTGTCCCGAGGGTCACGGAAAGATGGTGCTTCTTTCCAAAGAGTTCTTGGAAAAGGGACGATTGGTCGGACCGCATCTTCCCAAGCCGATTGAGATCCGAGAATCCGTGTTGGGTCAACTAGAACTCGTTGAATTGCTGCCTAAGCTCTGAGGATGCGCCTTGTTCGAGACCCTGGTCCGTGAGAGGACTTTCCTTTTCAACTCGGTCCCACAGACTCTGCAAACCTTCTCGGGGACCCTGTACCTTCGGTGACAAGCTGGACAGACCATTATCCAGTTGTAACGATGCACGATTCCGAAGTTAGCTAACGATCCAAAGCCAAGGTTGAGATGCTCCGAAAGGTTTTGAACTGCATAATCGTCGCTCACGACGACCGGTTCCAAACCTTCATTCTTCAGATCGAGAGCAAGGGCGACAACATCTCGATCAGCTTCTGAGACGAAGCCAGCTTCTCCAGTCTTCGCGGACTGTTGCTCAATCGTTCTCCTAGCCACATCTGAAGGATTTCTGACAACCAATGCACCCTTCTCTCGGCTTAGCCGAAAGCGGAGGTAGGGCATAGTACCTTGGACGAGTTCGTCTTCCACACTCCGGACAGAGTATGCGCCTCCAGACCCCGTGGGGTTGAATCCCATGATGAAGGCGGAAGTGTCGAGGACAAGAACCCTCAAACCGGTTCCCTGTCATAGGTCAGCCTCTTGAGGCTGCGCTCTAGGAACGTGTCGCCGAAACGGACAAAGACCGCATTGTGCAAGGACCGAGAGAACTCAACTGTCTTTCCCGGGTCGAGTTTCGACTCAAGCCGGCCGTCTACGACCAAGTTCGCCGCAGGACCCGACTCTCCGATCAAAATGTGCAGGCGACCATTCGCAGGAACGACAAGCGACCTAACAGGTTGCAATGGTGCTATGAAAACTAGGTCAAGCGCGTCAAGGGAACTTTCGAGAACGGGGCCTCCTGCCGAAAAGGCATGCGCTGTCGAACCAGTTGGCGTTGCAATTATCACTCCATCCGCTCGAGCCATGATCAGTCTTCTACCATCGAATTTTATAATGAGGCTGAGCATTTTGCCAACGATTGTCGGGACCATAACAGCCTCGTTCAATCCCTCGCCGATCAGATGATCTGATTCTTTCACGGATACTTTCCATTGCTTCTCCAGTGTGAAGTCTCCGTTCATCCAGCGCGATAGTGCGTTCTCAAAGTCTGCAGGTTGTACCTGGGTTAGATAGCCTCGTCGGCCCATGTTTACGGCCAGTATCGGTGTTTCCGGATTGGCGATCTCATGAGTCGCCTTGAGGACGGTCCCGTCTCCACCCACGGTGACTAGTAGGTCTACATGCAGCTTCTTTAGAGGTGTGCCGTCCGGCATGCCCGAGTTTCGCGCCAGTGTTTCGTCGGGTATGACTGAGAGGCCATGGCGTTGGATTGTACTGCAGATCTTCCCTGCCGCTTTCAAAATCTCGACAGAGTCCCGTTTTGCAAACACTCCTACAACCTTTGTCAGACCGGCCACGCTTCCCTGATCTTGTCTAGGTCGCAATATGCCCGGCTTGAAAAGAATTCCCTAGCCGCTAGTTTCTGTTTGTGCAAGAAGTCTTTTAGGTGGGATTCGGAGGCGGGGGTTAAACCGTACAGGATAGGATGCAAACCAGTGAGCAAGCCCGTCGACGTCGGAAGCCTCAAAGTTGGCGGCTACGTGGTCATTGACGGTGAGCCGTGTAAAATTGTCGAATTCGAAAAATCCAAGCCCGGTAAGCACGGATCCGCTAAGGCGAGGATAGTCGCGATAAGTATTTTCACTGGGCAAAAGAAGAACCTCATCAGCCCCGTAGACGGGAAGACTGAGGTGCCTATGATCGAAAAGAAATCCGGTCAGATAATCTCGATAGCTGGGAACAGTGTCCAGTTGATGGACCTTGAATCGTACGAAACGTTCGAGACTCCTATGCCTGACGATGAGGAGTTGAAGAGGCTCATGGCACCGAATGCAGAAGTGGAGTATTGGGACGTCTTGGGCAAGAAGATGATCGTGCGTAAGAAGGGTTGAAACAGCCCAATAGTAAGAAGGGCATCGCCCCAATTCCTGTCAAGCAGCTCAAAATCACACCCCGAATAAGCGTCTCTCATCTCCTGGACGGGATGCGGGACACAGGGGTTCTTGGTGCCGGTCGGATGGGGATAGCTGCAGATGTACTACATGAGATGTTTTCCGATCCTAGCTACACCAACTTCCTCACAATCGCAGGCCCAATCGTTCCGGCAGGCTTCCGCTTGGTAATTGGTGACATGATTGATCGAGGATTTCTTGGCGCGATCGTGACTACCGGAGCCAACCTCACACACGACGTAGTCGAGGCTATGGGAAATCGTCATTATCAAGGAACCTTCAACGTCGATGATCGACGGCTGATAAAACAGGGATACAATAGAATCGCGGATATTTTCGTCAAGGAAGAATCATTCGAACGATTAGACAAGAAGATCAGAAGACTTCTCGCAACTATGCCTGAGAACGAGAGGAAGAAGATTCCCTATTCAGTTCTGTTGGAAAAGATTGGGCTAATGCTTGGCGATACGGAGTCCATTCTGTACAAGGCAGCGAAGAACAATGTCAGAATATTCTCTCCGGGTTTGTTGGACTCGATTCTCGGGTTGAGTCTCTGGAGCTTTGCGAGCACTCAGACTCTCCAGCCGGACCCGTTCGCAGATGTGACAAGGATGGTTGAAATGTCGATGACTTCTAAGAAACTAGGGATTCTGATACTCGGGGGCGGGTTGCCGAAGCACAACGCCCTCTTGTCCAGCGTCTTCCGAGAAGGCATGGATCTGGCAGTGCAGATAACGATGGACAGACCAGAACCTGGAGGCTTGAGCGGAGCACCGCTGGCTGAGTCGATAAGCTGGAGAAAGATCCGAAAGGGAGGAAGATTCGTAGACGTTATCGGAGACGTGACCATCTGTCTCCCAATCCTTTACGCTTCCGTCTTGGAGAAGGTTAAGAGTAGAAACAGACCCACTTGCTAGGTAGGATCGGATAGATGGAAGCCGTAGGACGCTCACTATCGGACGCAGTCCGCAAAATGCTCCGGATGCCGAACGTTGACGAGAAGGCGGTGAAGGAACTTGTCAAGGACCTTCAACGAGCTCTCCTGCAGGCGGACGTGAATGTCGAGCTCGTCCTGCAATTATCGAAGGCCGTCGAGGACCGCTCTCTAAAGGAACAGCTTCCTCCAGGCATTACTAGACGAGATCATGTTGTCAAGGTCCTCTACGAAGAAATGGCCAGATTCCTTGGCCAGGACGCACCGAAGGTCGATGTCCAACCAGGGGCATTCAGGAAACTGATGCTCGTCGGAATACAAGGCACCGGTAAGACAACTAGCTCTGTTAAGCTAGCTCGCTTCTACCAGAAGCGTGGGTTGCGAGTCGGTCTCATCTGTGCAGACACCTATCGTCCAGGCGCCTACGACCAGCTAACCCAGCTGGCCACTAGGGCCGAAGTCAAGGTCTACGGGGAGCCGGGTCAAAAGAAACCCGACCAGATTGCGAAGCATGGACTGGAACATTTCCGGAAGGAGAGGATGGATCTTGTGGTCGTGGACACGGCGGGCCGGCACAAGAACGAGAAGGACTTGATGAACGAGATGAAGCAGATTGCGAAGACAGTGCAGCCGGATGAGATCATTCTAGCGATCGATGCAACTATCGGTCAACAAGCGATTGTTCAGGCTCGTGCCTTTCACGAAGCCACGCCTGTCGGCTCGATACTCTTGACGAAGATGGACGGGTCAGCGCGCGGCGGAGGAGCATTATCCGCAGTCGTCGCGACTGGTTCACATGTCAAGTTCATCGGAACAGGAGAACGCATCGAGGATTTAGAGCCATTCGTTCCGACAGAGTTTGCAGGTCGCCTTCTTGGAATGGGCGATCTGAAGGGATTGCTGGAACGGGTGAACGAGGCGGAGATCAAGGTTCCTGAGGCGAAGGCTAGAAAGTTCATGGAGGGCAAGTTCACCCTGCGGGACATGTACGATCAATGGGAGAACGTGCGGAAGCTCGGACCGTTGCGTAAGGTGTTGCAGATGCTTCCCGGCGGGAACCAAATTTCCGAGGATCAGCTGGGGGTGGCAGAGGAGAAGATGGCCGGGTGGAGAGTAATTATGCAGTCGATGACCGAGGAGGAGTTGGAGGAACCGAGGGTTATAGATGGTTCTAGATCGAAGCGGATTGCTCGGGGCTCAGGTCGTCCGGAAAGAGAGGTGAAGGAATTGGTGAATCAGTATTTTACGATGAAGAAGATGATGAAGCAGATGAAACGTCGTGGACCAATGATGGGTATGGGACGAGCCGGCGCGGGCGGAATGCCGATGCTCAACAGGAAGCGATGATGAAGATTATTGACTATTAATCAGGCGTTTTTCCATGTCTTTCCTGTAATGGTCGGCCAACTCATAGGACTCCGTGATCTGTCTCTCAAGTTCTTCCATCTTGGGATAGACCGCGCGGTAGGCTTCCAAGATTCCGTGACGGGACTTAACATGGATCATGTAAGTCGGATACGCAACATGATGGAATACCATCTTCGCCTCTTCCGACTCTTTGTAAACTCCTTCCTCGGAATGTACATGGACGTTTGAGAACACGGTCTTGCCGGGATGCTCGCGTCCAACTTTCCGGGCTAGTTCCTGATAGAGGGGTTTCTGCTCCTCACAGCCAGAGCACCCATCCCTTGTAACTGATGTCACATAGACGGACCCGTAATCTTTAACGATGCGGGCAAGCAAATCATTTCCGGTTTTTCTTAGTTCCTTGAACTCGATCTTGTCGACTGAAGAGTTGGACTGAATGGTTTCTGTCAAGGCTAAAGACGAACTGGAATTAGTGCGGCTTGTAGCATAATAACCTGACTCACCATGGATAGTCCCCAGTAGTTATCCCACGGCACACTCTGCTAGACCTCCAAAGAACCAGTTATAGGAGTTCAAGACCGCGCAACCAGAAACCACTGGCTGGCGAAGGGTCCTGTCGCATGCGCCATTCATTGTTCTAATACTGCTTTGCTTGATCAGTTGAGTGAGGTCTAGAATTTGGAAAGGTATCAAAGGATCTGGCCCTTCATCGTTGTTACCTCAACCATCATTCTCTGCATCTCCTCCATACCAGTCTCGAATGCTCACGTACGCTACATTCTGAATGATACCGAGATTCAGACGGGAGTGTCTCAATCGCCCCTTGGCCCAAACTACCAATCGGTTGCGTTGGTCGTCCTTCTGGCGCTACTTGGCATAGTGACCTTCCAGTTCATGGGTCTGAGTCTCTCCCAGCGACGCTTCGCCCTGAGAATAGAGGCCAAACTTCTTGGAGCTGACCCCATAGTTCCGGTAATCCTGAGAATCTGTTTAGGGCTGTTTCTCCTGTCCTCAGGGCTTTCGGGCGAGCTCTTTGCTCCCCAGGCCGGATATAGGCCGATAACGCTCGACGCCTTGTCCTTAGCACAAATCATTGTGGGTCTCTTCTTGACCTTCGGCTTTCTCACAAAGATTGCAGCGCTCGGAGTCTTGGCTCTCGTCATATTCTCTTTCTGGCTTGTCGGCCTCGATGGGCTTGACTACGTCGTGTTGGCGGGCGCAGCCTTCGTATTGCTCTTTGAGGGAGGATTACGAGCAAGCGTCGATGCATTCACTATTGCAAGGACAAGCTATCTAAGACGTATCGGAGATTCTCTTGCCAGAGTCAAGCCTTACAGTATGCCGATACTGAGAGTTAGTTTTGGAATCAACCTGATATGGCTGGCCTTGACAGAAAAGCTACTAGTCCCCCAACTGACTGAGATCGCGGTCCTAAAGTATCACGTGCCCACATTCCCAGAATTGTTAACTTTCGTTTTCTTCTTTGGCTTTTTCGAGGCGATCCTTGGGGGACACTACCTACTTGGAATCTTTAACCGATTGGTCTCACTGATTTACCTCGGACTATTAGTATCAGCGATTTTCCTCTTCGGAGAGACGATCAATCATCTACCACTCTTCAGTGTCGCCATCGCCTTCGTAATTAGGGGGGCCGGACCCTACAGAATGGATATCGTACTACGAGAAAGTGATCGACAGCCCGGTTGAGTCTGCGCGAGCCTTATCTACCATTCTTCTTAACATTGTTTTCAAGGCCAGGTTTGAGTCTTGAAGGCTGGTACTGAGAGGATGGATGAGGCTGACAAGGGGTTGCTGCAAAGCATCCTTCCTCCTCTTGCGATACTCGCCCTGACGACTATCATCTTCCTACGGTTCAACAGTAGCGGGGTTATCCTTGCCGGCAGTCTCGGGGTGACCTTTTTTGTTATTGCCGACATCATATGGTCGTTGCGATCGTCGCGACCGCCGACGCGCTAACTCTGACTTCTTCAATCCCTTCCTGATTCGTTTCCTAGTCTTGGTCTCTTCTCGAAGTATCCGTTTCTTCAAACCGAGAAACAGCTTGTGAACTTCCTCCGCATATGTAGCATGTGGACCATGCAAATGTCTGCTCGCGAATACCGCAATCGCCAATCCAGCCCAGCCCAACGGCTGGTAAAGGGTCAAGGTTCCAGTAGTGAACCCAACCAATAGGTCCGCGAGCCCCACGCTCGTGCCCAGCCCCACCATTTCCTTCCCTGACCGGACATGATTCTTGTAAGAAAGCAACCCACCGACAAACATTGTGACCCCGCCGAATTGGACAAGATACTGCATTCCATAGGCGATCGCACTTGCCAATGTGCTTGCGATGGTGGCTGTGTTCTGTGTGGAGAGGTGGTTGAAGAGAGTCGTCCATGAGTTCTCTGATTGTGAGTACCTGCCAAGCGTCAACAGGACGCCGGCGAGCATGGCAAGACCACTAGGTATGCGATTATCAAGCCGAACAAACGTACGGTGTCCCGCCCCTTCCCGAGAGGCAAGGGCTGATCGGAGGTCTAAAGCCTGATGAAACCCTTCAGGATGCAGACTGGGAAATACGGCGAATAGTGAGTTCAGCCGGTGTTCCCTTTTCAATGATGTCTCGAATGTCTGCCCGAAGTTTTCCAATGTCAATCCCTTCGTAAACCTCTTGGCCGTCAAGCTTTGCCAGTGCTCTCTCAAGCATTCCCAAACTCACCCTATCCCGATCCTTCTGATGATGGACCAACGCCGCTGCGGCGAGAATCATCCCATGCACAGTATCCCGTTCTACTCCTCTAGCCGGTTGCCATGCTTGCTCAAGAAGCTCGTGCGATTCCCAGTATCGCTCTTCATTGAAGAGATTCACACCTTCCCTGAGAACCTCCTTCTTCTCCATCGGTCTCAGAATCTTGTCAAGAAGCTTGACCGTTACTCTCTTGGAAATCTGCTTCTCGAGCAGTTTGAGCCTCTCCTCCAGCTCTCCCGTGTCCTCCGCGAATAGATCGAACTCGATAGCCCGTTTACTAACCCTCAGGTTTCCGATCGCTCCGCGCGATCCCAGCAGTTCCCGTATCTTGCTAGCTAGACTTTGGGCATCCTTTCCCGTAAACATTTTTTCATTCGCCAGTCGAATGAGATATCTAGCCAAATCCGATCTACTGATTGCCCTTTGTTCAGGAGGCCTGCTCTCTCATGAATTTGATCCTCAAGAGTTCTTCGCCGGTTAGACTCGGTAGATTGGAGGCTTTCATATTCTGTGTGGACTGTGCAGGCACCTTGGCGCCTGGAATAACAGTTGAGATTTCCTTGTGATCTAGGACGAAGCGAATGCTAGCCTGAGACAGGGTTCGCTGTTTCGACTCTAGGAATTTGAGCTGGTCTGATGTCCGTATCAATTGCCGGACATATTCTTGAGGGAAGTTGTGTCTTATGTCTCCCGTTGGGAAGACGGAGTCTTCATTGTACTTCCCGCTGAGGAAACCATTCGCCAGCGGCTCCCTCGCAATAATGCCCACACTCCTCTCTCCTGCAGACTCGAAAAGTTTCTCCTTAGCTTCCTGACGCATCAGATTGAATACGACTTGGATGGATTCAGGCCCACCATGTTTCATAGCCGCTAAACCCTCTTGCGGGTTATGAATCGATAGGCCATAGTGTCGAATCTTTCCATGTTTCTTCAGCTTCTCGAAGGGCAGGTATAGCTTCGGGTTCTGTATCAATTGGAGAGGTGGATTGTGCATTTGCAACAGGTCCACATAATCTGTCCCGAGTCGTTCCAGACTCTTCTCTACCGCGAATTCAACATAATCAGGGTTGAAGTTCATCCTTGGCTGACCATGGTAAAAATCTCCGCCCACCTTTGTCGCTAGGATCATGTCCTCGCGTTGATCCTTCAGTGCTTTTCCGAGTAACTCTTCGCTGTGACCATGCCCGTAGACATCAGCGGTGTCGAAGAAGTTGCAGCCTAATTCGACTGCTTTCTCGATCGCAGCTATTGAGGCCTCGTCCTCGGTTGGACCGTAGCTGTTGCCGTGAGCGTTTCCTCCAATTGCCCAGGCGCCGAAGCCTACCTCGCTAACCTTGAGCCCTGTACTTCCAAGAGTTCTGTACTTCACCCGAGTCCCAGCTCTTCTGGGTTAGCGGTTTCTCTCTCGCCGCGGGTCTTGTGTCGTTGATATGCGGGCTTTGATTCGGATTTCGTCATCAATCGTTTGAGTCGAGAAGACACTTTGTCGAAAGCTTCAGGCAAAGACCAACCATCTTCTTTGTAGGTCGCCCTATCTTTCTGCATGAGGATGAAGACTTCCACTTCGTAGTGTTTCCGGTCTCCGCGGGAGGAGTCAATCTTGATGGTGGCTCTCGCTTCACGTAGACCTGGATACGCTTTCGCTAATCTCTCGACCACTCTCTCGAATTTTGTCCTTGCTAGCTCTGCCTCTGGGTCATCGGCAGGCAATCCAATAATGTAGCCAAGTTCTTTCTCTGAGCTTGCTGCTTTCTTCTGCACCAAATTTATCAACCAGCCCTAGGCGTGAAATAACCGCCTATATTTAGGCCGTGCCAAGAAAACCCCGTTCCTAGCTTTGGCTTTGCGAATATTGTCATAGACTGAGGAGTATTCCGAGGACACGCCCGATTACATACGCAATCAAGGAAGCTATCGCTCCGATAACTGTCATCTCTACCCCCGCGATCCACCATCTCCTCCCCGTAACAAGGGAGCGTGCCGTTCCCACTCCGAATATTGCGGCGAAGGTCATCACTACAGAGGAGGAAAGCGCCAAGGCTCGGAGGCCCGGTTCGAATAATGAGATGAGATAAGGGAGGAGGGGAACGGAGCCAGCAAGGATGAAAGCCGTAAGCATGGCCAGTCCACTCTGCCATGGACTCCTTACTTCGGGAGAGATTCTTAGTTCGTCCCTCATCATAGTCTCTACCCAGATCTTCTTGTTCGAGGTGATTATCTCGACCGCCCTCTCGAGATCCTCGCCTTGAAAGCCCTTGTCGGCGAAAATTTTCCTGACCTCTTCCTTCTCAAGCTCGGGGAATCTCTCTGTCTCATACTCTTCCCGTCTACGATGCTTCTCCCTGAACTCTTCCTCAGACTTTGTTCCTAGATAGTTTCCCAATGCCATGGATACGCCACTGGCAAAGAGATTTGCCATGCCTATTATCAAGACGATAGAGGCTGGCTGGCCCGCTCCTGTGGCGGCTGCAACAACTGCGAAGGTCGTGACACTGCCATCCAACGCTCCGAGAACGAGGTCTCCAACGTAGGGGCTTTGAATCGGTCCCGTTACATTTACTTCTGACTCGAGACTGGGAGCTGGACCCTGTGCCTTCTCTTGGTGCCTTTCCACGGCGAACGAGTGCTTAAGCATAATCGGCTATGAATAACTTCTGCTGTTGCGGATCCTCAGGTTTGAAGGTCTCCGATAGTTCGAGCTTGATCAGGTCAAGCCTTTGTCGATAATATTCACCCACGTCGTAGCGTCTCACCATCTCGGATGCGACGCTGAGATACTTTTCGACCCCGTTTTTGAAAACTGTAGGTCCCAGTTTTCCACCGCATCGTGAGCATTTTCCTTCGAGAGGAACACGTCTGGCTTTCGAATTGCACCTTGAACATCGCGCCCTCTGAGACGTGTAAGTCCTGAGATTCCCGACAAGATCCCTAAGAATATGTGTTGACAGGACCTTCCGAGCAACCTCGTCCCCTTTTACGGCCACGATCTGATCCGCCAGATCTAGCTGTGCTTTCACCTTGTCGAGCATTGTCGGTAACTCCTTGTAAGCACTGACGAGAGTGGCTCTGTCGAGTCTCGCGGTAGGATGAGTGAAGCCTATCCTCAGGTCTCTGTGACCTAACTCCATCCTCTTTCCTAATGTAAGTACTTCCGTTTCGACTTCTTTGGGTCCGGTCATCTCCTGCGTCTTTTCGAAGAATAATATTGGAAAGTGATCTAGTGTCTCTATGTTGAGGGCCTGTCGAGCAACTTCGTTCGGATTGAGCAATGGAGATAGTAACAATGGTGCGTCCATCAAACCCCCGATTCGATCCGGTAGATATTCCCTCGAAAAGTTGAGTAGAATATCCAAGAGGAGCGATACAGAGTCTTCGTCACCGTCGCAATCCCTTCTCTTCGCAGCATGCCACAGGGGATGGGCATAGCAAACACTAGCCTTTGTGAAACCAATGATTCTACCTATCATGCCTACACTTGTATGTGGTGACAATCCCACAATCAGCTGTCCGATGAGGTCTCCGGGCGCTGATACAATGTAGAACTTCTCGATTCCATAGTAGGATTGTAGGAGGTCGTCGATGAAGCTTGCTACTTTGACAAGATAACTAGCACAGGTTTCTGGGACAACTATATCCTGCACTTGCAATGCGCAGAGTTGTTCCGGACTCGCCAGGGGGTTTCCGTCCACATCATTCTCATAACCCAACGCGTGCGCTCTCTCGAGTGAAAGGCCGATTTCTACAGGTCTGAAATGCGTCAGCACGGCGTTTACTGCGTCAAACCTTAATGTACCGTCTTTGAAAATCGAAACGTCATGCCTTGCCCTTAGAAATCCCTTCTCCAAGGGCTCCGGTGTCTTGGTCTTATTCGTCAGTCCTTTGACTCCTTTGACAGATTCCGGTGGGCTGACCATTCCAGTTTTCTTGGACGCATCTTGCACTATCTGGCGAAGGTCGATACTCCTGTTTGAATATCCTACGGTCTCGATCCCACAAGAAGGGCATTCGCCGTCTGTTGAACGCCCGCAGCGCGGACAGACATTGGTAGACTTGGTAGGTGTTCCACATTGTGGGCATATCTGCCTCGGTTCCCAACGTTCACATTTTGGACAGATCCTGTTTACAATATCAAGACTTGTGATCGTTTTCTTCGAGGCTTCTATAACGTCCCGCCGCGGCCCGCCAGATTGTCCTGAAGGGAAGAGCACATGGACCTTTGGGGTCATGGTCCTCTCCTTTGCTTTTTCAGGGCGCCCCATTCTCGCGCCGACATAAGTCGAGGTCTTGCTTTTCACAGGGAAGCCGGCCCATACTGACAGTTGGCTCTGAACATCCTCTGATACCTGAGCCGGGTTGACGTTATGATCATCCTCGATCGCGAGAACCGTCCTCAATATTGTACTGGCTTCGTCACTTAGCACGATATTGATTCCATCCAATCGGTGTGGAACGCAGAGCTTCTCCAAGACCAGCTTGAGTCCGTTCTCTTGAGGGAGATCGAGCTGTAACCCACCGCTCAAGGCGGCTCGATGAGTCGCGACGGTCTTGAGATTCTTCAATTCGTCCAACGAGATTGCGTTCCAGAAGTAGGAGTAGCGTGGATGGAGAGGAATCAGAAACAACCTAGAGATTTGGATCGCTTCCTGCACACTAGGTCGGGACGAGAAAGGATTCTTCGCCAACTCCCACAAACGTTCGAGCGATAAACCGTCAGGCAAGATCGCTGGATTGCTCTCCAAGGCGCTCCACAAGATCTGTGACCACCATTCCTCGACAAATCCAGAAGGAACTAGGGCTCGATTATTCTCGAGGAATTCTCCATAAGCGATAAGCAGGTCACCGAGGAAGAGGACTCGTTCGATTTCGTTCTTCAACTCCTTCGCGACTTCCGGCGTCTCCACGCGAACAACCGAACCATCCCTTAATTTCACGACGGGCGGCTCAATAGTGTCGACCGCCGTCACTATTCCCGCCTTTCCTGGTCTCTCAAGTCTCATTTGAACCCCGACAGCGAGGAATCCGCCCAAGACTTCCATAGTGCTTGGATGGATACCTATCGAAGCAAGTCCTGTATTCCTCGACCTTCCATACCTTATCCGGAATCCGCCTGCTGCTCCTGGAAATGCGAAAATCGGTCGTCCGCCGACGACGTCTTCCATGAACATGAACTCCCGAGCCTCTTCTCCCTCGGTCACAGGCGCTTTCAGAGTCGAAAGCCATTCCCATCCCTCCAATCGCAACCGGTCGACTATCCGCAATATCTTCTGTGAACGCCCCAACAAACCGTCATTGACGACCCTCAAGGCCCCACCTCTCACTCTGTTCGTCTCAACGCGAGACAAGTTTCTGTTCACAGCTACTTCGGCTTGGTCGGTCTCCACTCCGTTGGGCTCGACGGGAAGCCTAGCGATCGTGTCATAGACGAGCTTGTCCGGGTTCCTATACTGGAAGCGGTTCACATGTCGCTCGTATGTTCTAAGCTCCTCGACAAACCGTCTAGCCTCTTGGTCAGTTGCCTTGTAGGGCTGCAATCCCAACTGTCTCCTGACGTGGTCGCCCACGATCAGGATGAGGCCCATCTCAGTACCGCCGGCCGATCGCATTGGACCAGCGAAGTAGAGTGCCAGGTGTCTTGTCCGGTCTGGATTTGTACGGATCTTCACACTATGTATTCCCTGTATAGGTGCCACTGTAACAGCTTCATCGAGCACAGCTAGCGCGGTGCGGACGGCTTGCTCCGCCGCCGCCTGCTCGCCCATGCTGCCAAAACGTCCTAGGACGATGTCCTCGCTGATTTTCAGAGCAGTCTCTTCACGAGAGATGACTTTGTTGAGCTCCCTAATTCTTTCTGCAACGCCCCTTGGTCCGACAGATTTCTCAACTCTCTCAGCTAAGTCGTAAGTCGACTCGGACTCGACGCGGAGGGAGACATCGAGACCTTTCGATCTCGCCCTTACGGCGATCGCGTACTGTTTTTCGTACGCTTCCTTCAGCCGCTTGGCATAATCATCAACCTTCAATGGTTGCTCTGGACGTAAGAGAGTCTCCACTTTGAACCAGAAACCGGCATCTAATCACGGGTATTGATAATAACTTATTGCAGGGTTAGCGTCCAAGGACTCCGTCCCCCTTATGATTCGGGTGTCAGAGTGATCTTGTCTAATGCAGAAGAGGCATAGGATAGTGATGCATTGTGACATCAACGCATTCTATCCCTCATGCGAAGTCCGCCGAGACCCGTCCCTAGAGGGAAAGCCTCTCGTTGTAGGTGCCGACCCCAAAGGTGGCCATGGGAGAGGAGTTGTCACCTCCTGCTCTTACGAAGCAAGGAAGCTCGGAGCCCGATCTGGGATGCCTATCTCGCAAGCCTACAAACTCGCGCCACAGGCAGTATACGTAAGACCAGACTTCGAATTGTACGGGCAGACTTCCGAGAGAGTAATGGAGCTGCTGAAGAGTTACGCGACCAAGTTTGAGCAGACCAGTATAGACGAGGCCTTTCTCGATGTTACCGACAATTGCTCATCGTTCGAAGAAGCTAGGCACTTGGCTGAGAAGATGAAAGAGGATTTGCGTAAGGCTGAGGGTTTGACGATGAGTATCGGAATCGCCCCGAACAAGTCGATCGCCAAGATAGCTTCAGACTATCAGAAACCAGACGGGCTAACTGTTGTGTTTCCGGACCAAGTGGACGGTTTCCTATCGGCCCTTCCTGTAGAGAAGATCAGTGGTGTAGGGAAGAAAACGACCGAGTTCCTGAATGCAAAGGGCGTCACAACTATAGGAGAGCTTCGGAAGATTTCTGCAAAAAACCTCACCGATTGGTTTGGCCGTGGAGGCGTCTGGTTGTGGGCAATCGCCAATGGAATAGAGGAAACCCCAGTCGAGGGGCGGCCTCTGCGAAAATCGATTAGCGTTGAACAGACGTTCGAAAAGGACCTTCGTGACAAGAGCCTCGTAATCCAGGCTTTAGACGCTTTGACTGTTGAGGTCCATGAACGGCTTCTGGAAGAGCGACTAGTCTTCCGGACAGTCGGGGTGAAGGTAAGGCTGGAAGGATTTCAGACATTTACTCGAGAGAAGACCCACACGGGCTATGTAGACGACAAGAATGTGATTGATGAATATGTCAAACTCCTATTCCGTGAATTCGAGAATGACCGAAGGAAGGTTAGGCTCGTAGGAGTTCGCCTCTCAGGCCTCAGACCAGCCGAGGGCCAGCAGTCCCGGTTATCCTGAGCAATTTCCCCTGGGGACGCTCTACTCACTTTTCTATCGACCTCTACTGTTTACGTAAGATTTCTGGCACTTAAGTGACGGTTTTCGGAACTGAGTAGCATATTCTTATATGCTTATCCAACCCATAGTATAATTTAATGTCTGCATTATCTGGCAAGCCGTCTTTTACAGTCCAGCTTGTTAGGCGGACATGCGGGATAGGAACGTAATCAAATGTCTGTCAAAGTAATGATCGCATTCGGACCCCAAACGTATACAATGCTTAACAGCGAAGCAAATGAAAGGGGCGTATCTGTCCAGGAGCTGTTGAGGGCTGTCATTATTCCTGAATGGTTCAAGGTCAGAGAGGTTCCGAGAAACGGAAACGGTTCACCGATCGAGCCCTCAAGAATAAGAACGCCAGAGTTTAGGGAGTCGTCCCCACTCCAAAGACTGCGTACCTAATTGCGAGCAGCGTAACATTCCCCTCCTTCTTTCTATTTGTAGATCCCCAAGTTGGGATGGCAAGCAGGATTAGGCTTTGTAGTGTCTAGGGTTTCGCTATGCGTGTACCCTGAGTTGTTTCTAGTGTCAGGTAACAGTTCCTTGATAGGGTTCCAATGGGCTTTAGTCTATTCGAACAGCTTTGGCAGTTAATGTTGAGGCAAAGCCAACAGCAGCTTTCGCACTCTCAGTCTTGGGCGGGATCTTCAGCATAACCTATGGACTTTTGTATAGTTCGTTGACAGCTATAGGTATCCCAGGCATCGATGCCTCTATGGTCCAGATTGTGGCTCCAATAGCCGGCTTCTTAGTGATCGCTGGCTCATGGCTGCTGTACAATAATGCGTCCCAGAGGAAAATAGGGTCAATACTTACGTTGGTCTTCTCGGCAGTCTCGTTCAACTTCATCGGGCTAGTACTAGGTGTACTAGGCGGCTTTCTAGGTTTGACCTGGAAGTCCACTACCACAACCAAAACGACCACGACATCTCAGAACTCCTCGGGCCGTAGCTGGAATCCGCCCTAGGGCAAAAAGGGCGGACACCCCTTTCTTTCTTGAACGTGCCTAGAACTGAGTACTCTGCTCTCTACCAACTCTTAAATTGCCATATCTATTTCCACTCAATCGTTGGCTTTAATTGGCCACCATCGTTACGACGTCTGTTCTTCATGAGTATTCTGGAACGAGGTTTCTCCGTAATGATCAACTAAACATCATACGGGCCTCAAACCTCCCGTCGAAACCCGTCGAGGTCGCTTTTCGGGAAGCATTGGCGAGTCCTGTCGGAGTCAAGCCTTTGGACCGGGAGAGAGCATGGAGTCCCGCGATAATATTCGCCGACTTCACCAGAAAATATTCACCGTTCATTCCAGCTATTCTGAATATTCTGGAACAGAAGACCGATGACATCAAACTCATCTGTGCTGGTGGAACGCATACACCGTCGGATCCGAGTTTTGTGAAGAAGGTAGTTGGCGAGGACATTTACAAGAGATATCAGAAAAACATCAGCATCAGCACTACAAAGAATCCTGGTTGCAAGTACGAATGGATCGGAGTAACTGGACGAGGGACGCCAGTAGAGTTGAACAAGGAATTGTTCGACCGAGATCTTCTGATATCAAGTATGAACGTGCAGCCTCACTATTTCGCAGGGTATGAGGGCGGAGCAAAAGCGTTGTTGCCAGGCTGCGCCGGTTTGAAGACGATAGCAACCAATCATGGTTACGTCGTCGGGGACACTAATTGCCGAGAGTTAGTGATGAAAGGGAATGCGGTCAGGGAAGATTTGAATGAGGTTCCGGGGATACTTCGTGATACGATGAAGATAGAGCACAGAATCCTCGATTTCGTCCTCAACCAGGACGGTAGCATGGTAAAGGCGTTGTACGGGGACACGATACAAGCTCATACTCAATTGGCCGAGAATTACTCAAGACGAATCCACACGGCGAAAGCCCCAATGTCTCCTCTGGTGTTAACCGTTGCTGATGGACCGATGGGATTGAATCTTTACCAGTCGCTGAAAGCATCCGCGTTCGCTACCAGTCTAGCACCATCAGATCACAGACCCAAGCCAGTAGTCGTATTGCTTGCACCTCTCGAGCAGGGTCTTGGTGGAGAAGCTTTCAGGATTGAGATGGAAACATATGGGAAGATGGAACCGCAGAAGGTTATCGAGGATTTGAAGAGACGTGTGAAACAGGGGAAGGTTACTGAGGCATCTCAAAAGCCGAATCGTTTATCGCTAGATGATGGTAAGGCGGACATTGTCGTGGTTTCGCCGAAAGCTCCGACTGTTGTTGAACAATTGCTTGCAAAGACTCGAATCAGATTCTGTAGAAGCTTGGACGAGGCTCTCGAACGCCTCGACAAGAGTCTCTATTCCGGAATGGTAGGGTTCGTTCCATTCGGATCCTCGACCGTGCCGATTCCAGCGGGAAACTAAACTACGCCTACATCACATTCTTCGACGCATATCTTTACGGAACCGTCTAGGGTATGAAGCGTCGTCGGATCCTAGTCTGCTGTGACATTCTTCTCTGGAACAGGCTCTTCATCATCGGTTCTCAGCTCTATCATTATGTCCGCGAACTCCTCTGCCTGGTACAATCCCACGCGTCCCTGCGCCACCAAGAACAATAGCATCAGGAATAATTGCACGGCTTCGAGAATTGTTCGCTTGACCAGCAATCCAAGAAAGGACAATCTCGTTCCATGAGCCTTCCCAGCCTCTAAGACTAACCGTTTATGCAATGCTTCGATGTGCTCTTCGATGTGTCGTTGAAAGTCGTCCATCTGCTCGAACACCTCAGGAGTCCTAGCGGCCAATTGCTCAAGCGTCTGGGGCAGGGATCGTTCAACTCTCAAGACCTCAAGCAACTCCTTCAGTACCATGTCCAATGAGGTCGTTGTCGCCTCATACCGTAACGGGAACGCCAATGGCGGCGGAACATAATCGGTCGGTCGCTCAACAGGCGGCTTCGGAGGCTCCTCCATTTTCAAAACCAACTCTGACTTCATACGCAATAGTATCGCCGAGGACAACAAAGCGGTCCCAGAGACCGAGAAATCGATGAATCCCCGTTGTTTCATCTCATGCATCAATCCGTCCAACAAGGGTGATAGAGAAACGTCCCAGGGCTTCACACGATGCAGGCGCAGAAGGTCGAAGAGCACTGCGTATGGTTGTCTTAGCCAGTACGCATCTTCCCGTGAACCCTGCACTGTCTTTTCCAAAACCTGTCTCGTCTAGCCTCCTTGTAAGTATGAAGAGAAGATTACGGTTTCGGTACAGTGCAGGAACCAACAAATTTCGACTCTAAAGCTTCGTCTTCTAAGTAGAGTCCCTCCTCAGCGGGCTCACTGTGTAAGCAGAGTTCCTTGTTTCCGATATGCAAGGTAACAGGAATCTTATCGAAGGCACGGCTCAAGCGGTATGACGCAAGTCATTGGACTATTACTTATTGGTCGGAATACTGATCTTCGTCTCACTCGTCACAGCAGGGCTTGTCCCCTTACTAATGTTCTTCAAAGTGAAAATCCGAACCATTAGAATCCTTTCATTGCTCCTTGGATTATTCGCAGTAACTCATGGACTCTACCATCTCTCGGCAGGCTTTGGTAATGAGTTCTTCAGTGATCTAGTGTTCGAACCTGTCTCTGTAAGTATTCTTGTCGCGTTTGGGTTATACTATTCCAAGAAAGGGATTGTATAGCAAATTGGAAGCAGATCCTGTACTTCTGATTGCAGAAGTCTACAGTTTCATCGGAATAGTCTTAGCCGCATTCATCTTTACAAGGCTTGCCATTAAGGCGCGGTCGATCGGTAACTTCAGATTCCAACTCTCAATCTTCATACTCATCTGGGTCGCAGCAGAAATTCCACACGTCCTCGACTCACTCGGACTGATTGATCTTAGCAGTTATCTGACCATCGGCTTAATGCTACATCTGGTCTCCATGATCATGTTCGCCGTCTTCGTTGGCCTGCGATCTCTTCGCTTCCTACATCCACCGCATGGTGCGAGGCCATTCTTCCCAGAAACATCACTGACAGGCCCACTGAAAGGTCCGTCTCCACCTCGGAATCCGAAGGGAGCAGTTGATTAGTGAGCATTAGTACTGCAGCTCTCTCCTTCGATAGTCTCGTTGAGGCCGCGGTAAGGGAAGCTATAACGAGAACTTTAGGCGAGGATGTCTGGAAGGCGATAGGTTTCTATTTCGACCCAAAACAGGCAGCCAGTAATCCCGAAGCCTTCTCAAGTATCCTTGACAAGATGTTTGGTTCCGGCAGCCGCGTGCTGCAGAAGCTCATAACTGAGGCTCTACTGAAAAAAGTTGGAAGTCTCGCGGTGGTGGATAAGCAGGGGCAAAGCTTCTTTGATTGGATACAGATAGCCAAAGCGAAGTTCTCATCAAATCTAAACAATCTCACGCAAAAGGTCCACTAGCGGGGGCCACAGCCGAGGGGCGGCTCTCCCGAGCGACTGCTTGAATATCTTGGAAAGTCTCTTTCACGTCTTGAGACTAGACGGACTACCCCGCCCCTATTTTTACAACTTAGTTTTTTCAGGTGCCAACCTGCAGGCGGGTAGTCTGGGGGTAT
The DNA here is from genome assembly GCA_005888695.1 of Candidatus Bathyarchaeota archaeon. The sequence continues at coordinate 754 of VBBH01000029.1, read as the reverse complement.
CGGCTCCAGCTGGGTTCTCAACGGTTAGCCTCGACAAATCCAGTCGATCCTCCCTCTTATGAGAGGAAGGCTCGGTGAGCAGGTCCTCGCGGCTTTTTCTCAGACGAAGACTAGGCCTTTGCCGACTTCGATCTCAAACTCTTCAGCATCCCCTTTTACCTTATCGCCCTTCAACCGAGCCACTTTCAACGAGTACTCCTTCCCTCCACTTTTCCCAGATTCGGCATCTACTTCCAAGACACATTCCGCCCCGTCTTCGGCCCAGCTCTTCACATCCTTCCCCAGATTATCTAGGTCGCAACTAACAATTACAGTCGCCCCGGTCTCCTTCAGCTTACTGGCGAACACGTCAAACTGTTTCCCAAAATCCTTCGCGCTACCACTTCTGCTACACAACCCGTCTATCGAGTCAATAACCACCTTTACCTTCTCGCCCATGAAAATCCCAGAGTTACCTACGATCGATTCCTGAACCTTTGCTAGATCCCAAGGTTCGAGTAGGCTGTAAAGTTCGAGGCTGAACCCGCCTGATTGAGCGGAATAACCATCAACAATGATAAGCCTATAGTTCGATTCATATTCAGAAGCATCACAACCCAATCGCTTCAAGCCTTCACGAACACTACCCGGGGACTGCCCGTAACTGACAAAAATGCATGGGTTGCTCTGTTTCAGGTATCGATCGACAAGACCAAAACACACGGTGGTCTTTCCCGAGCCAAGAGCTCCATCAATTACCACAAGCCCAGGCGTA
>VBBH01000225.1 GCA_005888695.1 Candidatus Bathyarchaeota archaeon | reverse complement strand
GGACATTTCACATATTGAGAAACATCGGAGTATTACACATCGACCGATTCAACCAGATCCTCCGATCCCTCCCCGGACTCACCCCCCGCGTCCTAATCATGCGCCTGAACGAGCTCGAAGATCGAGGCCTAATCAAATCAGTCATGATCAAACAGAAGCCGAGACTTGTGCGCTGGGAACTCACCGAGAAAGGAGAAGACACAGTCCCAATAGTCCAGGGCTACCTATCCTTCGCCAGCAAATGGTATCCTAGCGCATCGTTGAAGAATCATCGTGCAGAAAAAGCCAAACAGCCGGACCTCCTCGGATTAATTGAACTAGCAGCTAAGGACCGCACGACGAACACTCTATCAACCAATTGAATACACTAAGCGTCAATCCTGTTCCATTGTACCGATCCTGATGTGATCCTGACAATCCCATATTAGGTACAATCCGAGACTACTGATCTGAGCAGAGTCAACTCTTAATGTCCTCAACGGCCACGCATAACACGTTCAAGGCGCCTTGTAATTGGCGGTCGTCCACCCCGGGTCCGACACTTCATGGAAACGACTACTCTGGTACGTCCTCGCAGGATCCCGTGGCGGACCAAACCGTGGAAGGATCATCAACCTCATTCGGATCGAGCCCCGGAACGTCAACCAGCTGGCTGAAGCACTCGACGTTCACTACCGAGTCGCGGAGCATCATATTCGCGCTCTCGAAAAGAACCATATCGTCATTGCCTCCGGCGAACGTTACGGACGACTCTACTTTCTCTCCCCAGAACTGGAAGCTCACATGAACATCTTCGACGAGATCTGGAACAAGATACAACCAACAAAAGTTGAGATGAAGAGGCAAGAGTAAATGGTTTCACTAATGGACCTAAGCATGTACACCGCTACGATCAGCACAATCCTCCTATTCGGATTGATTCTTGTCTATGCGCGAATCTATCGCGAGACTAGGGCCCAGTTCAGCCTTGGCCTGCTAGTTTTCGCATTGATCCTATTCGCCCAGAACCTACTAGCCGCCTACTCTTTCCTCACAATGAGCCCATTCATAGGAGAACCATTCCTACCCTATCTACTAGCCGTAAACACTGCTCAGGTCCTAGGAATCCTCGTCCTACTTCGGACCACTGTCCATTAAGCAACAGATCTAGACCAGAACCCCACCAATTCTCGCAATTCCGTCAAATACGATCACCGACTCCTCTCTCGGCCATCGAGAAACCGGGGGTGAATATTACAAAAATGAAAGTCCAAGATTCACCGTATTAGCAGCTCTAATCCTTCTAGCCCTCGCAATTCCACTGGCCAATGCCAGATCATGGAACGACAATCAAGGAAATGATAATTCCAACAAGATGACGGGCGCAGTCTACATAATGACCAACGACCTAGCCGGGAACCAGGTCGTACGATATGACAGGGCAAGCGACGGGTCCCTAGCATTCTCTGGAAAGTTCTCGACAGGCGGACTAGGCGCGACAGGGTTAGCGGGATCCAATCAGGGCGGTCTAATCCTATCGAATAACGGCAGAACATTACTAGTTGTCAACGCGGGCAGCAACGACATCTCAATCTTCCAAGCACACCAGAACATTCTATCACTCACCGGCAGGACCAGTTCAAACGGAATAATGCCCATCAGCCTCACCATCAATGACAGACTAGTCTACGTCCTCAACTCCGGCGGTGCCGGTGGCAAAGGAAACATCGCGGGTTACAGGTTAGACAAGGAAGGCGAATTGTCACCGATAGCAGGTTCCGTCCAGCCGCTCAGCGGAATAACCGCTCCGGCCCAGATATCCTTCAACCCTGAGGGAACGGTATTGGTCGTCACTGAAAAATCGACAAGTATCGTCGACACCTACACTGTCAACGCACACGGAGTTGCCTCTGCACCCATTAGCCATGCATCGAGTGGAAATACACCATTCGGGTTCGCATTCAACAATAGAGGAACCTTGATAGTTAGTGAAGCCGCAGGAGGCGAACTATCCTCCTACACGGCCTCTAGCTCAGGCAGTCTAACCACAATAAGCGGCTCGGTACCTGACAATCAACTAGCGCCTTGTTGGGTCGTCGTCACAGGAAACAGCAAGTACGCCTACACCACCAACGCCCATAGCGGAACTATCTCAAGCTACACAGTCGACAGGAACGGAGTCATACATCTCCTACAATCCATCGCAGCCACTACAGGCTCAGGAGATATCGACATGGCACTCACAAGAAACAGCGGATACCTCTACGTCTCCATCATCTCATCCCACAGCATTCAAGGCTACAAGGTACACGATGACGGAAGCCTCAGCTGGGTTACAACAATCACAGGAGTCCCAGCAGGAGCAGACGGACTGGCCGCCGACTAGAGAAAACGCTAACACACCACCCAACGAGTCGCCCTCCCCCTTTTTCCTCCTTGGAATTACACAGTCCCGATTTTGATAAGGCCATAATCGCCCACGAAGCTCAGTCAGAAGTAAGACTAGACTCGAGTATTCTTTCGTCTCTTCAGAATAACTACTGTCGCTAGAACAGCCACAACGACAATTGCAATCCCTTCAGCAAGTATAAAGATCATCCCTGTTGAAAGCCCCAAGAGGGATGAATCAAGCGTTGCCTGTGGGTGGGTCACGATGACGTTCACCAGGGATGAATGAGCTAGATATCCGCTAGACCCCGTTACGTTTACGACATAGGTCCCGATCGGCAATGCACCGCCCACATCGATCGTCATCGCCACGTTTCCTGAACCTCCGGGGACGCTTGATGAAGCAAGCGAGATTATGGGACTGGATGGTGAGACCTTCGAACTCAGAGTCACCGTACCGGAGAAGCCGAACCTTGGAGTAACAGTAACAGTTGAGAAGCCCTTCTGACCTGAAATTAACGTGAATGAGTTCGGATTCGCAGTAACGACAAAGTCAGTCGCTGCCAAAGCACCTACTAACCCAGTGCTCACCAACCCATCCGGAAAATGGTAATAGTAGAGAGTCCCGTCCGCTCCTATCCCGACCGGATACCCGACATCCCGAACGGTCCACCATACATCCCCGCCCGAAGTTATGGCAGTGATCCCGTCATCCGAATAAACGTAGAGAACATTGTTTGCATCTACTATCCCTGAAGTGTAGTAGCCTGCAGTGTTGAGTGTCATATTCCACCTCTTAGTTCCGTCCGAATTCAAAGCCCGAATGTCGTGGTTGTAGGATGCGTAGATCGTTCCGTCCCATCCAAGGGAAGGAGGAGAACTAGGCGATTCCAGAGACCATCTCGTTGTACGGTTCGGGTTGAGAGCAAAGAGAGTCCTGACTGATACTGGATTGCAAAAACCGATGCCGGAGCCGCACTGGTACCCCACGGCAAGTATCGTCCCATCATCTTGCACGACAAGCTGCGCGTCCACCCAAACTGGAATGCTCCAAATAGGCTGGCCGTCCGGATGGTATGCCGTCAGATTTGTCTCCGTTGACGCGTATACTGTATCGTCCCGGGCAATGGCGACTCCGCCGTAACTACCCGAAGCTTGTTTCATCCATTTCAGGCTACCCGTCGAACTGATCGCGTATAACGGGCCATGATGAGTGAGAACGTAGATAGTGTCATCCTTGCTAATTGCCATCTGGTTGTAGATGTTACCTGATAGTGTGAGGCTCCATTCCTGAATCCCTTCTGGACTGAGTGCAAAAACGGTTCCATGTTCTAGCGAGGTCCCAACCCCGTAGTTCGCGCCTGCGATGATCGTGCGGTCCGAAAGAATCGCTACTGCATAGACACTCCCGCCTTGCCAGAAGGCCTTCATCTCTCCCGTCTGAGGATAGATCGAGATCAAACCGTCATCCGACCCAACATAGACCGTGCCCTTGAAATCAATCACTATTGGGGCACCATTCTGCGTCCTTGGAGCTGCCGTAACGCTCCACCTTCGCAATGGTGCGGCCGGTCCGGCGTGATCAGTCCGACTTGTGCGCTGACTATCGTGCCCATAAACCGGCCACATAGAAGGGGTCGTGAACCCTGCACCCATGTCCCCAGCTGGTGCTTGGGCACTGGAGGCCAAAACCGAGGGCACCATTATAATGGCGATTACGAAACTCGCGTGGAGCAACAATCCAATCCGTCCACTGGGACGGGAAAATACCATTGATGTTATGATTCCTCGATCGGCCGATTTAAGGATGCGAGAATCTAGCCTTCGAAAAGGCCGCTATCATCAAGGCGCTTCAAACCAAGTGTATTAGAAATTGTGTTCCGTAGTCATTCGAATGATAGATGAAAATACTTAGTTAACAACCCGTCAAACTGCTTCGAATTCCTCACCTGGGATTCGCTACGCTGCTCGCCATTTGTCAAGATGATCTTCCTATCGGTGAGCGTTACTCTTCCGTTTGGTGTAAGTTTGCTGATTAACCGTCGCTTTGTGAAGTGTGACTTTGGGGAGGTCTGCTGGTAACGGTTTCTGGCCTTGAAATCCTCTAGTTTACGAGGTCGAAGAGTGAACGAGTACAGCGGAGCCCAGACACCAATCTCATCCCATCGTGACAATACTGTCTCCCGATTCTTCCTAGCGATCCGGTACAGTTCTCCACTGTCCAGTTGCGGACGCGTGCTATCTAGTAGTTTTGGTTCTGTGAACGAGTCTCCGAACCCAACATCAACCAGCCAAGGCTCTTCCAACCGAACCAACAGCGTCATATGATCAAAGTCGGGACTGAAACCTCCGTTCTTTCCTGCCACTCTGGCGGAAAGCATCGATACTCTGAAACCAAGCTCTCTTAGCAGCCACGCGAAGCACCCGTTCAACTCGTAGCAATAACCTCCGCGACGATCCCTAACGATCTTGTTGTAGAACAACTCCTGATCAAGTATGATTGGCCGGCCGAGATGAATGTCAAGATTTTCGAACGGCACAGAAAGCAAGTGTCGAACGTGCAATCTACGGAGAAGGTCTATGCTAGGCCGAACTGATCCACGATAAACTATACGTTTCAAGTAAGATTGAGCATCCATTTCCCGAATTCCGGCCGGTCCTTGCGATGAAGCCTCCAGTCTTTTTATTCTGCCGATGTACGTCGAGTTCTCTTGGAAGAAGATACCATGGCAGACTTGGAATCAGTTCTCAAACAGTCCTTGATGCGGGCCAGTTCTCATTCGAAGAATGTGTATGGTAAGAACCCGTTAACAGCGCAAGAAGTATTCGACCTGGCAAACTCCAAAGAGGCAAGTGCGGTGGCTGCCACGATAAAGCCGGATGGACAACCACACTTGTCCCCAACAGATATCGTAGCTGTCGACGGAAGGCTGTACCTGGGTGTGGACAAGGCAACGGCACGTTACAGGAATCTTCAGAAGAACCCAAGGTTGACATTGATGATTATGGAGGGACGGAAACGCCAAGCGATCATAGAAGGGAAGATACGATTCCTCGAGATGGGAACCGCAATTGCGAAGAGAGTCGGGGAGACTCAAAAGAAAAAGTACGGCTGGACCACTGACAGCCTAGTAGAACTTATTCCGGAGAAGGCGTTCACGTACAAATCAGCCTAGAGTGAAAACCTGTCTGGAATTGAGAGCACTCTTTCAACGCGATCGCGGAACAGTTCCTGTTTGGACTCATGTTTCCACCTACGCCCACAAGGACAACCTTTCAGGTGAAACCATGAGTCGCGAGAGTCTAGATGAACGAGAGACTGCAAGAACGGAGGCGTTCAGTGATGGTATCTTCGCATTCGCGATCACACTCTTGGTCTTGAACCTCAAAGACCCCTTGTCCGAGCCTTTGCTAGCCAGCTCGTCACTGCTCGATGGACTCTTGAAGCAATGGCCGGCACTGTTCGCCTTGGTCACGAGTTTCATCACTATACTAATCATGTGGGTAAACCATCACAACATGTTCACCCACATCAAACGCATCAATACGAATCTGATGTTCATTAATGGACTACTCCTATTCTTCGTAGTCCTCACACCATTCACCACCCTCTTGGTGGCAAACCATGTATCATTCAACCAGACAGCCGACAGCAGGACCGCGGCGGCGGTCTACTCTGGCAGCTTCCTAACTTTAGCGCTCGTTTGGAATTCAATCTGGTGGTATTCCTCGCGAGCAGATCTGCTAATCCGATCTGATCAAGAGGAACACGTCAGATCCGTTACGCGTCGATACTATGTTGGTCCCCTCTCATACGCCATAGCGTTCATCCTATCCTTCTTCAGCGCATTAGCAAGTATCATTGTCATCATGATCGTCGCTGGATACTTCACAGTGAACGTCACAGCCGACAGTCGAGAGAACCGTGAGCTTTTCACCGGCGGGAAAGGAACCGTGAGAGAATGATCGGTCTCTTCGCAACTGGTCCCTCCTCGATAATCTTCTACATCGTCTACAGTCTCTGGTGGCTTAGTGAACTCATCGGTGCCCTGCTAATCCCAGTACTCCGGAGGCGAGGAACGACTCAGGTTAGGAGAGACCAAGGATCTGCAACGGTGATTGTATCGAGCATCTTCA
>VBBH01000223.1 GCA_005888695.1 Candidatus Bathyarchaeota archaeon | reverse complement strand
GGATCGCGCCTGGCGCCAGATGGTCCAGATATGCGAGAGTATAGATTTTCATCCTCTTCTGCTTCAGTCGGCTGGCTTCCCGAATAGTGGCCCTCATCAAAGCTGAACCAACGCCTCGCCCTCGGAAGTCTGGAAGCGCATATGCACCGTTGAACCTGGCCTCTCCAAGTCCATACGAATCAGGTCGCAGAATGGAGAGTCCAACAAGCTTTCCACTAAGAAAGGCGCCTATCCAGCCTTGATCCTTCGTGACGGATTTCTTGACCCAGTCTGCAATCTCTTTTGACCCGCCCTCTTCCTCGATCCACCAATCCCAGTAAGGACGTAGCCCTTCCACCCACACATCGGCCGCCTCGTCGGCGAAATCTTTTGTCAATCCCCGAGTCTCGATCATGTTCTGTTCCACGGGATATGTTATTGGAAAGTCCCAGCCGATCCGAACTATTCGCCTAAGAAGGTTCGAATCCTGCGTGCTTGTACAGGTCGACGTAGGGTTGGACGGCATGAGTATAGCCTTTCACGTATTGGGGATTTTGCATGTCAACGTATTCGAGGACCTTGGCGAGAAGTCCTCTCGCCAGTCCGCCTAGATCGGGGGCTCTTACTGCGAGATTTCGAATCTCAAACCAGCCTTCATGTCCAAGCTTGATGACACCGATGCATCCAACCATAGTTCCATTCTTTTCGGCGATGAATGAG
>VBBH01000222.1 GCA_005888695.1 Candidatus Bathyarchaeota archaeon | reverse complement strand
GACAATTGAGAAGCTCAAGAGTGGCTCAAGGACTTGCATTTTCCGCGGTACGCTCGTCTCATCATACAACTCGCCGTGGGACTCGCGGCCTTTGCCCTTTTCTGGTTCATTATCAGAGCAGACATAAACAGAGTTGGCAACCTAGTCGGTTCTGTTAACTCGCTCACACTGGTACTCGCATTATTCTTCGATGTCCTGAATATCACATTCTACGGCACAGCTTGGTATTTTCTCGTGCACACCCTCCATCCCAAGGTCCGACTCGTAAAATGTGTGCAGGCAGTAATGATCAGCATCTTTGGGGACATACTCGTTCCGACCGCTTCAGTAACTGGGGAAGCATTACGAGTGACCTTCGCAAACCGGGAATTTGGCTTGCCCTACCCTGAAGGCATAGCCACAATCCTAGTTCATCGAGTACTCAACGGTCTTGCATCCGGGACAATACTAGCAGTAGGCGCCACGGTTCTAGTGTTGGGCGGCGAACTGAGTCCGAAGCTCCGCCTCTACATACTCATTCTGTTGATTCTTGTCACGATTCCATCTTTGCTTGGAATGACTCTGCTGTTTCGTCCAAGCATAGGGTCAAGGATCGTATTGCGTCTTCTAGGTATATTCGCCAATCGTGGGTTGACGGCGGGCCTCGTTCATCGCGTCACAGGAGGAGTCTTGGGCTTTGAAACGTCCATGAAAATAATAAGGGCTCGAGGCCGAAACATACCGTTCTCGTTTCTCTTCCTTATTCTTCAATGGTTCTTCCAAGTCCTTATCCCATACTCCTTCCTTATCGCAATAAG
>VBBH01000224.1 GCA_005888695.1 Candidatus Bathyarchaeota archaeon | reverse complement strand
AGCCGGCGGGTGCCGGGATAAGGATAATCCGTCAAGGCGGGCTCCGTGATCATTTTGGAGGCGAATGATGAAATGGAAACTTGCAATGAGGGGATGAAGAGCGTCGGCAGGAGCCGTGGAATACTCTCCGTTACTCGTGGTTTCATCGGATTCGTATGGAATGGAGTACAAGGATTACATGAAACAAAGTTACCGCGTACAAAGGCGATGTCCGTTACACCACACAACTGGGTCACGGTTGATCACTCACAAGTGATGGCTGAGCTGGAGCATTGGAGAAGCCAAGCATACGCAAACAATTCCCGATACCAGATAAGGTAGAACAAAATGGAACGCCAAACAAGATCAGAGAGCGCACTCGAACAACACAAGGTACTGATGGAGGACTATTCGGCAGCCAGGGCCACTGGCCAGGGCACGGTTCTCCACCACTGCCCCGTTTGCGGCGAGTCGTCAGAGTGTCATAATATCGGGGACAGCTTCCATGGCTGTCGGCTATGTGGATCAATCTGGCAGGACCATTAGGCAAATCCGTCTGATCCTGCTCCTCTTTGTTAGAGGATCCTTCGACCAGCCTAGAAAACCAAGCTCAACTCTCAGATCTTCCCTAGAAAAACGCGTGTGTTGTAGAGCATTCTCACTTTGCCCTTTTCAGCATGTAAACGAAAGAGATGAGAGATGTCGTTCTTCATTGCGGTGAATTTTTCATTCTCAGATGAGCTGGGCATGTAAGACGCGGACATAATCCGGCCGGCAAGACCCTCGAGATCGAGGAATTGTTCTTTCGAGAGGTTGAACTCTTTGAACATTCCATTTCTGAACCAGCTTGACAGGAAGGCCTTGTTTATCTCTGGAACTTTTGCCCTATTTCTTGCATGTCTCCGAACAAGGGAATCGTATTCTTTCATGAATGGATCTTGCTCGCTTCTGTCGTTGTACACGATACAAACATCTCGGTTATTCCTGAGAATCCTCTCAAACTCCTTCTTCGCGAGTTGATAATCGAACCAGTGAAGCGCCTGTCCCACGGTAACTAGGTCGACGCTGGAATCTTTGAGTGTCGTGTCCTCAGCTCTTCCTTTTATACTGACAAAATTTGGAAATCTGGAAAGGTCCTGTTCGGCAAAGGACCTCATCTCATCATTGGGTTCGACGCAGAAGACCTTGTTCCCGTTTTGCAGGAATAGTCTTGAGAGCAAGCCGGTTCCGGATCCAATATCGGCAACCGTTTTGTCCTGGTCAAAACCACACTCTGTTTTCAGGATATCAAGAATCTGCCTAGGGTACTCCGGCCTGTGCATCGAGTAGTC
>VBBH01000221.1 GCA_005888695.1 Candidatus Bathyarchaeota archaeon | reverse complement strand
CTTCGAGGGCAGGGGCCCGGAGATTCTGGACGATCCGTCGAGATGGCTTGATAGTTCGATCGACGATCTAGTAACATACAGATTCAGCCTAGTGAGAGGAAAAACCCGGGTCAAAGTCGCGGATGCCAGGAACCCTGATCGTACGCTCTCCTTGGTCCAGGAGCTAGCGCTTGCCGGGACACCGACGGAGACAGAACTTCATCTTACCAAGAAACCCCAGGCTAGAATCTACATTCTTCCGCGGAGTGCTCCGCATGGTCCATCGGGATCCATAGAGAAGATGGTGCTTACCGAAAATACGCATGTTCCACGTCCTGTTGAGAAGATCACTTCTGACCGGGACATCGGTGCGCAGGAGGGAATTTTCTCACTCTACGAGAGAGGAGTGTCACAGCAGCAGATTACAAGGGTATTCTCTGTTGGACAACTCGGAGTTTTCAAGAACCGCAGACTCGTTCCGACGGAATGGAGTATCACAGCAGTCGACGATATTCTTGGGAAGTCTATACTCGAGCGAGTACGAGACTTTCCCCAGCTTGGAGATTTCAGAGTCTATGGAGCCGAAGCCCTGGGGAATAATGTACGGGTTCTTCTACTGCCGACTGCTTGGATGTACGAGGCGGTTGAGGGATGGCTCACCGGATCCACGCCACAAGTCTATAGTGATCACGAGTTTCATATTGGCAGACGTGATTATCCGTCCAACATTGCCGGAGCATATCATGCTGTGAAGCTTCCAGTGTTGGAATTCTTGGAGCGTGAGCGTCGACAAGCTGGGGCAATAGCATTCTTGGAGGTTGGTCGTGACTGGGTGCCGCTCGGTGTCTGGCGATTCCGTGAACTTGCCCGCCGAGCCTTATTGGGTAGACCGACTGTCTCGAGTAGTCTAGAGGCTTCATTATCGGAGGTTGGTCGAAGATTGAGGATTCCTTTGCGTTCTTGGCTCCTCTCTAGTAAGCTTGTAAACCATTACAAGCGACAATTGCCGCTGGATCAGTTTACGACAACCCGACAGGTGGCTGGTTAGTCAAGATTTGTACACCGGAACCGGAGACAAGGGTGAGACAAGCCTCTACTCTGGCAAAAGGGTCGGAAAGGAGTCAGTCCGGGTTGAAGCATATGGGACGGTGGATGAGTTGAACAGTCAGGTCGGCATGGCTAGGGCTTTTCTGAAGGACAAAACTGGTCTTGTGGATCATAATCTCAGGGATGTGCAGCGTGATCTATTCGTCCTCGGAGGCGACCTGGCTTCGGACAAGACGTTGACAAGTGTTCCTCGGATTGGAAAGGAATATGTCGAGAGACTTGAGAAAATGGTCGATTCGACATTTGCAAAGCTTCCGAAGCTGACTCGGTTCATCCTTCCAAACGGAGGGATGGCCGGTTCTCAGTTGCAAGTTGCACGTGCGGTGTGTAGACGCGCTGAGAGAGCCGTTGTAGCGTTATCCAGGTCAGAGGAGGTCAATCCCGAGATTATCAGGTATCTCAACAGACTATCTACTCTACTGTTCGATCTCGCGAGACTCGCGAACAAGTTCGATGGTATTTCTGAGGAAGAGTGGTTACACGAATAGGTCGCTGACGAGTTGACCCGTGCGGAGGATTGCATATTCTGTAATATTATTGAACGCCATGCGCCTGCTGATATTGTCTATGAGGATCGGCACTCGATTGCTTTCTTAGACATTTACCCGTTGAATCAGGGACACACACTTGTCATTTCCAAGAAACACTATGCTACGCTGGACGAGATGCCTCCTGATGAGGTTGGTCTCCTGTTTGCGACTGTTGCTAAGGTGATGAAAGCGGTGAGAGAGGCCGTGGGAGCGGATGGGATCAATATAGGACAGTCGAACGGCAAAGCGGCATCTCAGGACGTGTTTCATGTACATGTCCACATTATTCCAAGGTTCAGCCAGGAAAGTCCCGAGGGCAAGACTTTTCCTGGTCGAAAAAAACTTAGGAAAACGGAGATGAAGGAGATCGGCAGGAAGATCAGGTCGAAAGTTCAAAGGAGACCGTAGAGTTTGGCTGAAGATATTTCTCATTCCGGGGGGATATTTTTCGAAAAACGGGCGTGGATTTTTTTTCTATACGATTTGTTCCTCTGAAGAGATAATCCTACAGGGTCAGGAGAAGAGTGGTCGGTCTGAAAGTATTCGGAATGTCTCTTCCACGTCTTGAACTTTGGGGTACTACCCACCCCTATTTTTACAACTTAACTTTTTACTGCGCCTCATTTTGGGAGAGATCTGCTCTAACTCGTTCAATATGCGAGAATAGCATTTTGCGGAAACGGGTTTATTCATTTAAACATCGCGGAAATTCATGAGGGAGACATCGGGGCCCTGAAAAACATGTGCGTATTTTGCCGATCAGGGCTCAAAATGAGAGAATTTTGCTCTAGGCTCCGATGAGGGCTTCAATTTTCTTAAGTTGTACGCCTCAGGTTTTCGTACGAGGATTAGGGGGTGGTCAAGGATCAGGAAGCTCAGGCGTACGTAAATTGACAATTCCTGGAGGTCTTCAAGAAGAAAGGGGTGAAATCCCATCGATAGTTCTCATTGGGCCGGCAGGAATTGATCTTCTTCTCAACGATCGAGAGTGAAGTCCCTGCGACTGGTGCGACATCCAGCGTGACAAGGCAATCGCTAGGATAGGCTTAGACAGCGATTTCTCCGTTGAAAAATGGAAGCGAATAGTGTCCGGATATGGGAGGGTCATGGACGGTTGGGTGCTATTGGAGAGCTTCAAAGAGTGGATCTGGGTTTTTCGGATAGCGTTAAGTTTCTCGGAACCAAGATTGGATACGAGGAGGTCACGATTGGCCGATTGGCCTTTGAACGACGTGCTTGGGTATGCGGTTGAGATGGTCTGAGCTGTGGGGGAGCCTCAAAGTCATCACAATCTTGGGTCTGTTCTCAGGCATCTGGTTGTTCCCTTGGGGTTGGATTCTACTTGCTTTCTTCTTCGTCTACGTTTTCTTCGTGCCCTCGATGATCGCGTATTTCTTCATGTTCCTAGTCTTCGGTGGCCCCCTTGCTTTCATCAGTTCCATATTGCTTCTTTTCGTTTCTATGAGCGAATATCACAGAGGGATTCTCGGTTTCTTCGCTTTGGTTGGTTCACTAGTACCTCTTGTGCTCACACTGTATTTATTGGCGGCATTGATAATCAAACCCATTCGCTTTTCAATTTGGCCCCTCTTAGAAACAGGCCCCGTAGAAATGAGATTCGAACAGAGCGAGTAATTATTCATTAATTTTGGAGCCCCGGGGGGGGATTGAACCCCCGACCTACGGCTCTCTTGAGCCCTGCCGACTCAAGGCAGGGGTTACAAAGCCGTCGCTCTGCCGCTGAGCTACCGAGGCAAACCCTTTGGCGGCCTCGGCATGAACGGTCCTGATAAATTCTCCCCGACTTATTGATTGCCTTGGCGAGTATGTTTCTCGGTTTGGATACCTTC
>VBBH01000220.1 GCA_005888695.1 Candidatus Bathyarchaeota archaeon | reverse complement strand
TTTACAGCCTACCTTTTTCTTAGATCAGAGGTCCGTCACTTACTGGGAAGTCTCATATAGACTATCATTCTTTCGGAGACTCGAACCAGAAAGATCGATGAAAGAATCATCATACAACATGAATGAGGAAAAGAGTATTCTGAAGTGGGCCGGGTTAGCCGGCATAGTCGGTGTCTTCACGAGCATCCTCAGTTTGACCATCGATCTTACGATTGTTCCCATCTTTGTAGCAACAGAATCTGGAAGCTCTTGCGGACCGCCCTGTGTCGTTGATGCGTCACTCCTAGGCTTCCCAAGCGTAAAGGCCTCCGTTGCTGCTGCGAATGTCTTCTACTTTTTGTCGATCATATTTTTCGCCATCCTTTTCCTCGGTCTATACCGAGCCTTGAGAGTGGGCGGCAGCCTCGGGCCTGCGCTCTTCGGGACCGGGGTATGTCTAATGGGACTCGTGCTGCTCGGAGCCGGAGCCCTCCCCTCTGTCGCGTTCGCTCACCTTTCGGAGGTCTACCACGCTGCGGGGACAACCTCGCAGGATCAAACGACGCTCGTCCTAGTCTCCCATGGGGTTCAAGCGATTTTCAACGAAACAGACACAGTGGGAGGGTACTTGCTAGCCGCAGGTCTTGCAATGTTCGGGCTGGCAATGTTTCAGAACTCAAGCTTTGGCAAGAGACTCGGCGGAGCCACAATTGTGCTTTCAGCGGTCGCGCTAGTTGGCATATCGTTGGTTTCGGTCGCATTGGACAATCCCAACGATCCATTCTTTGTCATCCTCGTTCTCGTTCTGCCTCTTGTCTTGGGACTGAAGCTCTACAGGCTTTCAAAAATACTAGGAAGAGCTACTTAGCCGATAGTGCTAGAGCTCTTAGAAACGCTCGGGGTAGTGGTTGAAACTGCTAATAGTGTCGAAAACTGAGGGACAGGTCAATGACTAAGCATGATTGATCACGTTAACGCCTATGCGCTTTCGGTGCGAGATCTTGAAAAGTGCGTTTCGTTTTATCGCGATAAGCTGGGATTTACGCTCAAAGACAAAGAAGGAGATTTTGCGTACCTGGTTTTGGGCAAGGGCGGACCGGGCGTGGCACTTGTATCGATCGACTCAGCAGCTGAGATGATCTCAGAAGTACAAATTCGACCAAAGGAAAATACAATTCATCGAAATTATTTCGCTGTCTTCGTAGAAGATGTCGATAAGGAATACGAAGATCTGAGAGCGAAAGGAGTGCACTTCGTCAAACCACCTACGACACATCCATGGGGACAGAGGATAGCCTACTTTGAAGATCCGGAGGGAAACCTCTGGGTGATCTCCCCACTTCCTCAAGAAATAATTGAATTGTTGCTGGAGGGCCAGAAGTTACCTTGGTCTCGTCCAGATTCTAAGAAAGTGCTTCCTTCCAAAGATGCTGATAAGAACTAGAGCGCTCGCCCAAGAAGCAGCTCCCGCTACCTCTACCAAAGTGATCAGAGGCCGGTCTAGATAGAGAAACCCTGCCATAACGAGAAGGATCGACACTTCAGTTAGAATATCGGCTCGGTCCAGTCTCTTGAATTCGAGTGTCCCATCGCGTATGGCCGCATTAATTGTTCCAACGGAGAGTACTGCGCCAACGCATCCTATCAGGAGAAGAGAGAGCGGACTATTGTAAGGAATCCTCGCTAGCAACATGCCTGCTTCATCGGTGCAAAGCCCTATGCCTATTCCGAAGATCAGGGCCGCGTCCCATCTAACCCTCTGCCTACCAGTGACTGCTAGAAAGCCCAAACTCACCAGGATCAGTACGAGACCATAGTCGAAGTGGTGTAGTTGAAACAGGTTGGACGTGCGATTAGGACAGGAAAGGCCGCATCTGAGAGAGGATTTCAGTGAAATGAACTCCCAAACACGAGCCACGAGGACTGCGCTGGAGAAGCCTATGGTGGCGAAGGAGAAACCTACAGGCCCGCCTAGGCCAATGCGTGGCAATTGATTGACTTGGAAATGTGATCTTGTTCAGGAGCAAATTAGTCTATCCGAATCCTCAAGGTCAGACATCCAATTTGGCCAGCTCAGTGTGGTTTTGGCGCCGGTTGTCCAAAGCGGACGTTTCCGGCAGAAAACTGGATATTCCGGATTGTGATATATCAGACTCCGAGAATATTCCGCGGCTGAACATTGTTTTTATCACCAGCCGGAAGAAACGCGGAGGCATGAATCGAGGAAGAATAATAGTATTCCTCACAAGAACAGCCCGAAACAAGAAAATGCTCTTTGCGATTCTTGCAATGCTTCTCCTTGTAGGTGTCGTTGTCCCAGCCTCTTACAAAGCTAGGGCCATCCAGACCCTCGGCATACCACCTCTCTCGGAAATCGCGCTACACTCTCATTTCGCTGATGTGAATGACCTTGGATTCGTCTCGCCTAGCATAGATGTGCAACAAGATCAGCAGCAGGTGGGAGTCCGAGGGAGCCAACTCAACAAGGACTTCAACCTGAGACCTCAGAATGAGCCTTCAATAACAGTGAATCCAACAACAGGCCAAGAAGTGGTCGGAGCCAACGATTATGGAATCGGCGTCCCAGTTGGTGGTGGAGTCTACTCCCACGTTCAGGGTGCACCCGTTCCGGCTGAGACCTACTTCCCACCATTCCCGCTACTGTGCGGTAGGGTTGCATCCGTGGACGGCTGCCCGCTAGGATCGGTTATCGAGCCCCCGGTGGCAACCGGAGATGCGGCTCTTGTTTACAGCGCTAGATACAACGAGTACTACTACACCAGCCTAGGGTTCAGCGCCGTCAACTGCGAGAACGGCGTCTTCCTCTTCAGGTCGAGCAACGGTGTTGACTGGACGAGACCAGTGGTGCCCCCGTTCGCACCGCCGAACGGGCTCAGAACAGTGGTTTACTGGGACAAGTCCTCCGACTGTAGCGTCTTCAACGACAAGGAATACGTAATCGTGGACAACAACCCTGCCAGCGCATTCTACGGTAGAATATACGTGACTTGGACCCAGTTCAAGTTCGATCCGTTAGCAATTGTCTACATGAAATCTCCAATCGAGCTAGCCTACTCAGACACCAGAGGTAACACATTCTCCTCGCCCATTGAGATCAGCGGTTCTTCGGCAACGTTCTGTTTGCATCCGTTCAACCCGGCAAATACTGGAACATGCAACGAGAACCAGTTTTCAGTGCCTGTAGTGGGTTCCGACGGAACTGTATATGTGGCGTTTGAGAACCAGGAGAACGACCCAGTGCTTCTCGAGTTCCGAAACCAGTATCTCGTCGCGACGTTCAACCCGGTGACCAACACGGCGTCTACATCGCCGTACCAGGCAGTTGGTACGATCTTTGACGGGGCGAACGATTATCCCACACAGACGTCTGGTGGACAGGGGAGACAGACGCTTTGCAACAGCAACTTCCGCGTGATATCAGCGGGCAACTTGGCGATTAGGCACGATGGAGACAATAACCCTGCCAACGATGTTCTGTATGTCACATGGTCTGACGATAGGGCAAAGGCAGGCATGTTCCCGGGCGTGACCGTTGGACCAAGGTCTGGCGGGTATGCATGCCCGAGTGGCTTGAGCACGGACACCGACGTATTCGTTGTAAAGTCAAGTAACGGAGGCGCAAGCTGGCCTATACCATGACAGACGATACGATACGAGTCCTGTTCCCAACAAACTAGCCCGCACAACCATATCGACAACTAGCGACCTAGCCAGGTACAAGGAAGTGGACGCAGCAGGGTTCGCGTCGAACTTCGACAACGCCTTCTTCGGAACCGGTGCATTCATCGGAGACTACATCAACGTAACCGTCGTCAATGGACACCAATACGCGGTCTTCACCGGGGTCACCCCTGGAAAGAACGACTCGGACATATTCTTCTTCTTCACGGGCTAATCGGACCAACAATCACGACATCTCTCCCTCCTTTTTTTACATGCCTTATCGGGAGATTAGAGCACTTAGCTGGGACGAGACTTTGGTCCCTGAGAGTGATTCTCTGAGATGAAAGCAAAAGTCGAGAGCCTCGTCTTCGAAGACAGTAAGGAATGGCGACGATGGCTTAGGGTCAACCATGATCGGAAGACTGAGATCTGGCTGGTCTTGCCTAAGAAGAGCGTAGGCGGCGACTCTTACAGGGTCTATTACATCCAAGCGCTTGAAGAGGCTCTTTGCTATGGATGGATTGACAGTAGAATCAAGCCCTTAGATGCTACCAGAAGTCTTGTTCGGTTCACTCCCAGGAAGAGCATGAACTGGTCCCGTTACAACATCACGAGAGCCCTAGAATTGATAAGGAAAAGGAAGATGACTGAAGCAGGGCTGAAGGTTCTACCTCCAGACGTAATTTCAAGAGCTGAGAAACAGGAAAAACTGTGAGATCGCTCGGGAAGAGAGACTGACGCTTCTACTCAAGGGGTTCTAGTGAAACTCTCAGTCTCTTTCCAACGGACAGTTTCGCTGCTTCATCGGCTGCACTACCCTTACTGTCAGAACAACAAGCGGCTCTGGAACTTCGAGAGCGCTGGGCAATAGCTTACCGATGTAAACGCGCAACAAACAGCCACAAACAATTGTTCGGGATGGTTCCGCGACCCGCGGGCGAGAACACCTTAAAAAACACTAAACAGTTAGCTTTAGAGAAGACCATCGTGAAGTCCCAAAATTACTCCACTACTTTTACCGTGGACCAAACTCCGGAGGAAGCCTTCGCTGCCATCAACGATGTTCGCGGATGGTGGTCAGGAAATATTGAAGGCAGTACGAACAAACTCGGCGATGAGTGGACGTATCGTTACAAGGACGTCCATTATTCGAAACAGAAGATAACAGAACTAGTTCCTGGCAAAAAAGTCGTTTGGCATGTTTTAGACAGCTATCTCAATTTTATTGAAGACAAAAGCGAGTGGAACGGTACAAAAATCACTTTTGAAATCGGTAAGAAAGGTGACAAAACCGAAGTCCGCTTTTCTCACCTAGGCTTGGTCCCCGAAGTTGAGTGTTACGATGCTTGTGCAAACGCATGGGGCGGCTATGTTAACAGTAGTCTGCGGACCTTAATCACCAAGGGTAAAGGGCAGCCCAACCGGAAAGAGAATTCGGTTAGGGAAAAGAAGACCGTTAAAGCCAAGCCGATTAAGAAGAAAAATAGGAAGAAGTAGTCACCGCGGTCTCATCGCCTGGTTCGGCGACGATGAGTACGTCGACCACGGATCAAGTAGTGTCTCGTTTGTCCCTTACTTGAATGACTCAAGCCTACTATGTCGAACAAGATACGTTTGTAATTGATCGTCAGAGTTCTGGCGAAGAATTGACCTTCGATCTTCATTTCGCGCAGGTCGTGACCGTTGCTTTCGTTTGGGCGGAATCTTTCGAACGACAAAGAGTCTTCGAGATATGGCCTGAGCCTGGTAACCTCGGGATCTACTGCGACCTCTTTGGGTATAGGCTTCTTCTTTGACGAAAGTAGCAGGTCATTCAATACTTCTCTTGCTGCTTCATAGTTCTTCCAGGCTTCCTCAACGAATCCGGTGAAGAGTCCGTTCGCAGTCAGTTTTGCGATGAATGATCCCTCACTATCTTCCGCGTAATTTTTCAGAAGATGCGCTTTGATGTTAAGCTCGTTTGTCTTGTCGAAGCTATACAAGAACCGGCGGGCAATGGCCTCAGAATCTGATTTGTAGGCATGGTTGAGCGAATCGCCGAAAGAGCCGCTGGCTAGGAGAAATCTGGCCATATCATAATCACCTGAGATTAGGGCGCTGGAGATCATGTGTGAAAAGTCGGGCTCGTATGGGATTTCGCTCATTAAGAGTCCCTTCCAGGTAGCTTTTCGGGTGCGGCGGTCGATTGCTCCAATTTCAATGAGCCAGTCCTCTGCAAATGCAACTTCGCGATGATCTACCTTTGACATGAATTCCAATTCTGAGAGTTTGAGGCCATACTTGGACATGAGGAGTACCAGATCAAAGGGGGTTTCGGTCTCGAGCGCCTTGCGGACCGGTATGGGGTCGATCTTCCTTCGTAAGGGCGTATCAGTAACTATGACGGCCTTACCGGGCTTGAAGCGACCGATTCTACCCATCATCTGTAGAATGGAGTTGTTGTCTATCTTCTTGTAGTGGAGTGTCTTCTGTCCCAGCGTGTCTTGGCCGTCAATCACGTCATCGAATATCAACACGTTATCCACGTAAATGTTCACCGAGGAAGCGATTACGTTTGTCGCAAAGATTCTCAGATTCTTAT
>VBBH01000196.1 GCA_005888695.1 Candidatus Bathyarchaeota archaeon | reverse complement strand
GGAAGAGAAGACCCGTTCAAGCCACTTGCTAGGGGTCTTGTAGTGACAGCTATTCTGGCCATGGGCGGCTTCTACTTTGCCACGGTATGGTTGCTCGGATTCGCTAACCTCAACATGTTCTATGCGGCCTTGACCGGAATAGTAGCGGCAGTCTTCATCACTTTGATAACGAACTATTACACTTCCTATTCGAAGCGGCCTGTAAGAGAGATTAGCAACGCGGCCCAGTCAGGCGCTGCGCCCGGAGTCATTCAGGGCTTAGCCGTGGGCATGGAGTCCACTGGCTTATTCGTAATTGTAATTGTGGGTGCCCTGATCATCGCATACGTCCTCGGAGGTGGCGTTGATGCTCTCAAAGACCCACTCGCAAACACATCAAGCCCACGCGCGATCGCACTTGGAATCTATGGAACAGCGACCGCTGCAATGGGAATGCTCTCGGTTACACCCATGATACTTGCAATGGACGGTTTCGGACCAATCACTGATAATGCAGCGGGCATCGTGGAAATGTCGGGCATGCCGAAGGAACAGAGAGATGTGGCCGACCTCATGGACTCAGCGGGGAACACGACAAAAGCCTTGACCAAAGGCTACGGCGTCGCCTCTGCCGCGTTGTCGTCTTTCCTCCTGTTCTCTGCATTTCTCGAAGTATTGGCCAAGCATAAGGGGCTGCTGTTCGCAAGCGGCCAGGCCGTCAATCTTGCTCGACCAACCGTCTTCGTCGGTGGACTGATCGGCGCGATGCTCGTTTTCGTATTCAGCTCGTTGGCAATACGAGCGGTCGGAAAGACTGCTGCGGAAATGATACAAGAGGTCAGGAGACAGTTCCGAGAGATTCCAGGGATAATGGCAGGGACAGCCAAACCTGACTATGCCCGCTGTGTCGACATTTCAACGAGATCGGCACTGAGAAACATGATCGCTCCCAGTCTGCTCGTTGTCCTTACGCCCATAATTGTCGGACTCGTTCTTGGGCCCGAGGCGATTGGCGCACTCCTCATGATAGGAACCGTCGCCGGCATCCTGCTAGCATTGTTCATGAACAATGGCGGTGGAGCTATGGACAACGCCAAGAAGTATGTTGAGGCAGGATTCCTAGGAGGAAAAGGAAGCCCCACACATGCTGCGACAGTGATAGGCGACACCGTTGGAGATCCGTTGAAAGATACTGCCGGACCGTCGCTTCACGTCGTGATCAAATTACTGAACACTATTACTCTTGCCTTGGCTCCCCTCTTCATACTCTATGCTTTGCTGGCCTAGTAAATGAGCACGACCACAAAGGGATCAGTTCTACGAATTATCCTGCCCCGAAAGGAGAGCAGAAATCTTCTCGCACAACTCGGATCGTCACAGAAGCTTGAGCGACGAGAAATCGTGCTAAGTCCCGGTCGATTAACAACCGATGAGATTGCCAAGTACATCCGGGAATTCGCCCGGCTTAGAGATGAAACGCTCCATACAATCCGGCTCCTGGGAGTCCCTCGAAAAGCTAACAATAGTGTCGAGCCCTTGTCAGACCCAGGTAGGAAGCTCGACGAGTACTGGAAACAATTGGACCAAATCAGAAATGAGTATCGAGAATCACAATCGAGGATCGAAAAGCTGGAAAGAGAAGTCGAAGACGCGAAGAAGACAATCGGGCTAATCAACCAGATCTTGGAGACCGGTTTCGCCATCCACGACGTGAGAACCAGTGGACTCGGATTCAATAAGATACTCGGTCGGATACCAACAAGGAGACTCCAAGACGCTCGAAAGGCTCTCCAAACCAATCTTAAGGATCAAGTGTTGATTGCGATAGGAAACAGGAAGGCGGATTGGACTCATCTACTAGTCGCGGTCCCTGGTGACAAGGCTTCGGTGGCCCTTCAAACGCTGGTCCTCCACGACTTCGTTCAGACGGAGATCCCGAATGTGGACCAGCCGGATCTGAAAGCGGCTTTAGCAATGGAAACCCAGAGGCAAGATACTGCATCAAGACAACTTGGAGCTGAGAAAACGAAACTCCAGGAATTCTTGCGAGAGGCCTCTGAGAAACTAAACCAATTAGCGGACATCTCACAAGAAGCATTGATTTTTCTTCGGGCCGTTCTGAGAATGGGAGAAGACACAAGAGCGGAGCATGCCTTTACAATTCTAGAGAAGAATCCATCGAGCAAAGTCCTGGACGCACTTACCCGATGCGGAGCCCTAGTTGAGTCTGAGTAAGGAAAACAATGGCTGGGCCAAAATCCTACGAACGATAATCCAGACCTAGAAGTCCAAGCCACCCCAAAAGTCAAGGCAGCATTACGCGGAGCCACCGAAAAGATTGGCGTCGACGAATTTGCCAAGCTAAGTGGAGTCATACCTGCGAAATTGCAGGAGTTTGTCGAGCGAGCAGATTTTGTTCCGATGGTGCTCGTGTCCCTTGCTTGCCAGATCAACAAGGGTCATGGCGATCCCGACATAGACCGAACCAGTGTAAGTGAGTGCATCAAGGGAGCTATGATCAGACTTCCTCCTTCTAGCCCCAACCAACCACGACCTCTGGCTCAGGCTCCGAGTTCAAGAAGGGAGACTTTTCGGACGAGCAAGGAAGGGCGAGAGAAGCCAAGTCCCCTCATGGATCAGAAGTCCGGTCGATTACTGGGTTTCGGCGTCAACTTGATCACTTTCCTGATCCTGGGATACTTCTTAGGTGGTTTTGCTCTGAACCCGATTCTCGGCCTGCCATCGTGCGAAGGACTCACACCTTGCCTAGGATCCGTGATCGGACTTTTTATCAGTGGTATGGGAAGTCTTGCTTACACGTACTACTATTTCGTTAGGAAGATGTAGTGAAATAACCTCACTTTTCCTGAAACCGACCTGCGCAGGTTTACGAGGCGAGTAGCGGCCTAATCTGTTCGGGTGATAGCCCAGCGTCGATCCCTGAGATTATCGCGGAAAGATTCCGTGCCTCGTTGTCTTTCAGAACAAGAAATGCAAGGACGACTCCGACAGTATAGGGAATGCCGAGGAAGATTTCTCGGCTTAACCGCGCAAAATGTTCCCTTGTGAGTACTTCCATGAACGCTAGGGATTTGGTCTCCTCGTACTTTTGCCTTGAACCCGCTAGAACCCCGCGATAGTATCTATGAACACTGATCCTGTCTAACGCTTGTTGAATGTCCTCCGATGCTAACAGCAACTCCAGAGACTTGTCATCAAGTTTCCAGGAGACCGGAACTAGGTGACTTCGGATCTCTCCAAGACCGAGGAGTTTGCCTCGAAGAACGATGTTGATGTTACCCAGATCGATTGATGAGCCGATTATCGGGATGCAACTTGCCCGATCCCTTCCAGTAAGACCATTGTTCACATATGCGTAGAATCGTTCGTCCCCCCAACCTACGACAATGTCGCGTATCAAAGCTGCTTTATCTGGACCCGGATTTTCAATTTGCACATCTTCGAGCCGCCCCTCAAGAATCTGGTCTCCCATATCCCCGATCAAGTCTCTAGGGTTCTCAATGTTGTACAATCGTCTTAGTTGCTTGTCTGACAAGGTACTGAGTGGGGATTGGGTGGCAACGTAATCTTCCCACGACCTGCCTTGCAACTTGAACACGAGGAGCGTAGCGAGATCGCGTGCGTCATAACGGCGACGATATTCAATCATGAATTGGCGAACATTCCCTTTTGCAGACCCTTCGAGATTCTCAATCGTTCTGGCAACGCTCTCACCGATGGTCCTTTCAACTTCCGCCGGGCTGGCGGCGTCTGGGAGTTTTGATAGTTCAGGTCCGTACGGGCTATCGGCTAGAAAGCCGATGACTTCCGTTTGAGACTTAAATTCCGTCAGCGACTGTAACTGTTGCCGTTCTAGAAGGTATCGTTTCTTTCCCCGAATCTTAGCCTCGGTGAAATTGTCCCTTAGGAGGTGAACGACAGTGTCGCGAAGCACGTTCTAGTCGCTTGGATTGGCCGTCTCTATAAAACGAGTAGTAGCAAGGCCGCAACGAACGCGTAGATTGCCAGAGCCTCTGCAAGAATCAATGGAACTACAGCTCTTGAGAAAAGCTCGGGCTTTTCTGCAGTCGCTGAAGCGAGGGCGCTCCCCGATGTCCCAATCCCAATACCCGCCGCTACGGCGGCGATTCCCATTATCAATCCTCCGGCGAATATCCTGAAGGCTATGTCAGTATCTGCTGCAGTGAGATGGATCAACCTAAAGATCGAAAGCAAGCCGACGACCAGTCCATAGATTGCGATGGCCTCGGCCAGGATTGTTGCGATAAGGCTCTTAGAGACTATCTCGGGTCGTTCAGTGCCCGCACCGGCGATGGCAGGTGCGGAGATGCTTATTCCTATCGATGCGCCGATTACTGATAAGAAAACGCTCAATCCTACGCCGATTGAAGCATAGATTATTGGTTCTGATACCATTTGTTAGTTGCAACCAATCCTGTCAACGGTTCTTGATATGGCGCGAACGGGGTTCCCGTTCCCTCATAAAACTTACTAAACCACTCGACCCAATGAAGTCGCAGAGTTTGCACGAAAACGATCAGGCCTTCTATGATAAGGACGAGGACGTTGCCGATTATTGCTCCCAAAACCCCAAGAGCTATGAACAGAGCGAACTTGAATTCGAAGTCCGCAATATTCAGCGCCCAGATCCGTAGATAGGAGAATGTGTTGCTGGCGGAACTGAGGAATGCCTCGAACATGTGGAGCCCTCCCTCCTTCCACGCCATAAGCCCTAATGGCACAAAGATTGAGACAAGGAAGTACACATTGGGCGGTTTGAGTGCAATCCCGAACTTGAACCCCGAGATCACAATCTGTGAAATGACATAGACTCCTGATATGTAGAACACAGCCCAGGAAATCGGGCCGAAGATCGCATGCGAATACTCTTTGTTTCTGATCTTATTGACCGCGCTCAAGGACAGACCGAATGTTAAGTGTGCTACGCCGATGAAGAGTGTAATAACCATGAATTCGATTTTCAGATCGCTCGGACTAAAGATGGGAGCCCTAACACCGTTGACGATGTTAAACTTGAGGAAGTCAGGTTCGAACCCAAAGAAGTCTCCGAATATTATCCCAAAGATAACGATGCCAATGCCAAGCAAAATGAGAAGTTCAGAACCATCCACAATCATTTGACCCAGCTCGAAGATTTTCTTTCCCTTTTTCTTCAGACTCCATAAGAATAGGCCGCCGAAAATGAAGAGCAATCCTTGACCAACGTCGCCAAACATTAGGCCGTAGATAATCGGATAGGTGATTATCATGAAAGGTAACGGGTTCAACTCATGATACGATGGGGTCCCGAAGTTGTTGATTACAGACTGCAGAGGCTTGAAAAATGCTGGAGCATCGATGAGTGTTGGTGGTGGCTCTTCTCCGACGACATGTTCAGGTATTAGTTCTTCGCTATGTTCTCGTGCCGTCTTCGCGATTCGCTCAGCAGCATGTTCATCAACTTGGATGGAGATGCCGTCGCCTACCGCCTTCGCTGCTCCCTTCGAGAAACTATCAAACTTTGCTTCCGGAACCCAAGCATCGAGCAACACTGTCGATTGGGTCGCCAGAGAAGACGACAGGGCTTTTGCACGAACTTCGAGGATTTCGGACATTCGAGCAAGGGATGCGTATCTCTGTCCGTTTTCCTTTGTCAGCCGTAGCCTTTCGGCCTCAAGCCCCTTCTCTCCTTCCCTGACCTCCTCGAGCGTCTGTTCTACTTGTTTCCTAGCCACTGAAGGGTCAGATGGAAATTCGGCAAGCCCAAGCTCAAGCTTCGCTCCTAAGGCCGCAAGTATTTGCCTCGCCTCGTCCTGAAAGGCGCTTGGCAATATTGCAAAGAAAGCCTCGGTCTCATCGCTGGTGCTCGTAATTGCAAGGATCGCGTTGCCATAAGATAGTCGATCCAATTCGGCCCGAATGCCCTCCACAGATTCCCTTGGAGCCTCCCCGATTAGTACGGTGGTGAACCCACTACTAGTTGTTGTGTTTAGTCTAACGCCGAGCTTTTCGAGTCCTGCGAAGAGGCGGGAGAGCTGTATGTACTGTTCCTTTTCTCCCGTGAGCTTCTCTCTTCGCGCCTCAAGTATTTTGACGACTTGTTCCATGCTTGAAGCTTCTTTGTCCAAATAATCAGCGAGACCTTCGATGCTTTGACCAGCAACCTCGCCTGGCTCGGGCACTCCGCGAGCGCCTCGCATTAACGGAGCGATAGTCGCGAGCCTGTTACGAATTGCAGCCGAGCGTGCCACTATTGAGGCCGTCTCGAAGGGACTAGCTCCTGCTGGTATTTGTTTCTCCGGCACCGTGATAAGGTGAAGCAGACCCTCCTGGCCGACATATGAAAGAAAATGCGTCAGTTGGTCTTTTGAAACTATTACTGTGACTCTTCGCATTCGGACGGGCGTTAACAATACTTTAGTTGCCTACGCAGCGGTTGCTTCCACTTTTTCTCTTTGGGCCGGCTGTTGTTGACCGAAGATTGCGGATGAAATCAGAGTCAACAATTCGCGATCGAGCCGTCCCAATCTTGCTCGAAAGGTGTTACGGTAGGCAATCTTCCCTTCTGAGTCGCTTGCAACAACGCCACCGAGTTCCTCTGCAAGTTTCTCGTCATAAACGACAGTGGCGCCTCTTGGCAAGGCATCTGCCGGGAGGTTGAATTTGTCACGTGATGTCTTTGGAAACCCAATCTTCAATGTTGCATGGTCGGATCCGATAGCATCGATGGCTTCCGTTGCGAGTCTCTTCACGACCTCCTGGAAATTTCCTGTCGTCGCGACAGTGGAAAGTCGCTCTTCCACATCAGCTAGAACGCTTTGCACGATCTTGTTCCTCTCTTCTAGAAGCTTGAGTCGGTTGGCTCTTATTCTGGAGCTTATGATGCTACGCCTAGCGGCCTCAGCTTCCGCCTCGGCACGTGCGAGAATCTCGCTAGCTTCACGCTCGGCTTTCTCACGGGCCTCGTTCCGGATTTGATCAGCTTTCTGGCTCGCCTCTCGGATAATCTCGTCGGCTTTGAGTTTAGCATCAGATAGGATTCGATTACGCAGCTTCTCTAGTGATTCCGACATTTCCATCATTACTTCTGCAATACGAGTTCCACGGCCTTTCGAACGGCGTCGTTCTTTCTTTCGTCGAAAGCTCGATGATAATTCTCTATCAATTTCTCGGTCTCCCTTTCCGACTCCGTTGCTTCCTTCTCGGCCTCCTCGCGAGCTCTCGTTAGCATCTCTTCCCGTCGTCTTCTAGCATCTGCGAGGACCTGGTCTCTTACTCCTTCTGCCTCCTTAGAGGCTTGGGAGATTATTTGCTGGGCTCGTTGTCTAGCGTCCTCAACGATCCTTCTGGCCTCTTCCTCTGTCTCAACGATCTTCTTGACGGCATCGATGCCAGACATGATTCAATCCGCGACTTATTCGACCGGACGAACCTTCAGTGTGCTATAAAACTGTTCGAGTAAATGGACCCGATACGTCGATCCTCCGTACCCCTGAGGCTACGCCGAGACCTGGTCTCTAGCTCACGATGGATAACAAAGATGTCGCAGCGCTCTGTGAAAGTGAGATCCAGGGTTGGGGATAGATTCCTATAGCAAATGTTAGGATAACGGCTAGCCAGAGGATTCTTGTGTATGATCGAGGCTCGGGAAGCCGAGATGCGTCCGCTGGATCGTCAAGATACATGCGCTTAATCACCCATCCATAGTATCCCATGCTGAATCCACTGTTCAGCAAAGCTGCGATTGCCAGGTAAGGTCCCCAGGAGAACGGCGAGTTTAGCGCCCCCGTAAAGAGGATGGCTTTGCTGAAGAAGCCGTTTAGTGGGGGTACGCCTGCCAGTGCCAAGAAAAGTATTGTGATCCCGAATGCGGTTTGAGGCATCCGCTTTCCCAGACCGTTGAAAGATGTGAGATCTGTCACCGGGAGCTTGGTTGCAATCGCTGCAGCTGCTATGAACGTGGCCGTCTTCAATATTCCATAATTCAACGAGTGGAAAATCGCACCTGCTAATCCGAGCGTGTTGGTCGGAGTCGTGACGGCGAGCGCAATCAGTAGATAACCGGCTTGACCAATGCTAGAATATGCCAGGAGTCGTGTGAAACTCTTCTGCATCAACGCTGCGACATTGCCGAGCGTCATAGTAACTATGGCTAGGATGGCGAAGGTAGAGTACCAATCGACTTGGAAGGTGCCCATGCCGAAGATGAAAACACGGAAGGCGGCTGCGAAGGCGGCAAGTTTTGCGCCGGATGCGAGTAGGGCGCTTATTGTTGAAGGTGCTCCTTCGAACGCGTCAGGAATCCACATATGAAAAGGAACCACGGCCATCTTGACGCCGAAGCCGACGATGAACAAGACCAATGCTATCACGCCAAAGGGTTTGACGCCCGGTTGCGAGACTGCTATGTTGACAAGAATACTCCGAATGTCGACTAAGCTTGTGGAGCCTGTCATGCCGTAGATGAGAGATATCGCATAGACCAAGAGGGCCGATGACATGGCCGATAGGACGAAGAATTTCATTGCCGCTTCATTCGAGAGAACGTCTCTCTTCTTGATCGCGGTCAAAGCGTAGGTTGGGACGCTCATCAATTCCCATCCCACGTACAACAGGACTAGGTCTTGCGATGCGGCCAGTATGACCATTCCCAGTGTTGAGAGCAGAAGGAGGCCGTAGTATGGGGCCTCGTTCGGATCGCCTTTTGTGAATCCGAGTGAAGCAAGTGCGACGAGAGTCGATGTGCCTATGAGGATTCCGCCGAAGAAGTAAGTGAATAGGTCGAACCGGAGGGCGCCGAGCGCAGTGGGTTGATAGTTGACGAGGATAAACCATGAGATTGAGCCAAGCGCGATCAGCAAACCAAGTATGCCGAGATATGGTGCCGGTCTCAATCTCATCCGTCCCCCTCGAAGTAGGCCAGCGGGTGGGGCGATCAGTCCAAAGACTGCCAAGCTGATGAGTGGAACGAGTTGTAGAGGAGCCATTTCTAAGGCCCTCCCCCCAAGAATCTGAGGATTGTTGGCCGAATTATGCTGTCAAGCATTGGTCCAGGATAGGCTCCGAGGATAAACAAGGGTACGAGGAAGGCGGCTAGAATGATTAGGGAATGGAGATGCAATTCGTTGCGAGGTCCGGTCGCAGGAGTCAGGACAACCCGCCTTAGCATCCAGAGAAAGTATCCGACGGTCAAGGCCGGGGCGATGATGGCAAGAGCAAAGATTGGATTCGCGGTAAGAGCACCCGCGATGACGAGGTATTCGCTGATGAAGTTCGAGAGCCCAGGTATCGCCATAGCCGCCAATGAGCCAAAAACCAGCAATGTCGCGGTCAGTGGCATCCTTCCCCTCAATCCACCCAACTCGTTGATATTTCGAGTGCCCATGTGTTCATGGATGTAGCCGGACATGAGGAAGAGAATACCAATCGCTAAAGCATGATTGAACATTTGGAACACAGCACCTGAGACTCCAGCAATGTCACGGGAGAAAGTACCCAATAGGACGAAGCCCATGTGGTTGATGCTCGTCATAGCTATCATTCGTTTCAGGTCCGTTTGGACAAGTGCAACAGTGGCACCGTAGATCATCGTGATTAGTCCTATTCCAGCAAAGTATGGCCATAATGTGTTGGCTGCATTAGAGAAGAGGAGCAGGTTGTACCTGATGAACCCGTAGCCACCCATTTTCAGGAGAAGGCCGGCCAGTAGAACGCTGACGGGGGCGGGGGCCTCGACGTGTGCGTCCGGAAGCCACGTATGGAACGGGACGATGGGCAGTTTCACCGCGAATCCGATGAATGTGGTTACTGATGCGAACAACTGAATGAACATAGGCATCTGGCTTACTTGAGACATTAGAGTCGGCGAGCCGTCGACGGATATGTAATCGAACGTGTGAGTGTAAGCGAACACTGCCAGGAAACCGAAAAGCATCACGGCGCTGGCAGAATACGTGAATAATAGGAATTTTAGTGCGGCATATCTTCGTCTGGGGCCTCCCCAGACGCCTATGAAGAAGAACATGGGTATCAAGACTATCTCCCAGAAGACGTAGAACAGGATCAGATTGAGAGACGAGAAGACTCCGATTATGCCGGTCTCGAAGATCAGGAAGAGCGCATAGTATTCTGGTTCCTGGAAGTTGATGAGGTCCCATGATCCCGCGCATGCAAGGAGGCTGAGAAATGTGGAAATAATCAGAAGGGGGAGACTGATGCCGTCGAGGCCGACGATGTAATTGAGCCCGAAGGATGGTGCCCATGGCATGGTATCCACGAGTTGAAACGCTGGAGTGGATGAACCGTACCGGTAGAACACCAGAGTGAGCATCGTGAGGCCGAACAAGGCGGTCGTTGTCCCTATGCAAACGATGCGAGCGAGCTTCGGTTTGATCTTGCCTAAAATGTAGGTGGGGATGGCCATTAGGACTGGGAGGAAGACGATGATTGAGAGTATTCCGAGCATTCCTGTCTAGCTTGCTCCAATTACGAATATCATGTACAATAGGAGTAGAAAGATTCCAATCGCGAAGCCTAGAATATACTGTTCTGTCACGCCGGTTTGCAATCTTCGGAGCAGGTTGCTAAGTCGCGACCCTGATGTTGCGATACCAGTAACTGCCCCATCTACGATACGAGTATCCAGGGTTGCGCTGGCTTCAGAGTATCGATAGAACCGCTGAGGAACAATCATGTTCAACCTGTTCCAGATGCCAAGTTCAATGTAACGATATAGCGCGTGTGCGGCGAGCATCATACCGTTTACAAAGATTTTGTAGTACATGGCGTTTAGATAGAGTCGGTCGAAGAGAAAGTGCTCTACTGCGCCCATTTTCATGGTGAATGGATGCTTTCCACCAAAGTAGCGATAGTAACCGATTGCCGCTCCAGTGGCAGCGACGACAACGCTAACGATGGTAAGCAGGAGTTCAAGGCTGAGCCCCGGCACCGGTGACGCTTGGAGAACAGCCGTAGCCGAAGTTGGAATGAGGATTGTACTGCTCAGATAAGTGGTTAACCGATCGCGGATGAATGGGAAAGCAATCCCTATGGCAACGCTGCCGATTGCGAGCAAGAAGTACGGGACCAACATTACGGGACCTGCTTCGTGCAGATGACCCCCGTGCTCTACGACTTCTTGCAAATGGCGGCTAGGCTTGCCAGTGAAGGTCATTCCGAGCATTCTCATCGTGTAATATCCCGTTAACAGAACGGTTGCCAAGGCTAGTGCGTAAAGAACGAACTGGCCAGCGCTATAGCTTGCAAACAATACTTGGTCCTTGGTCCAGAAACCGCTTAGCGGCGGGATGCCCATCAGAGAGAATCCGGCGATGAACATCGAGATTGTCGTAAGCCGTAACACTTGCGATAAGCCGCCCATCTCGTCCATGAACCTGGACTCTGCCGCGTGCAGCACCCAGCCGGCAGCGAGGAACATTGAAGCCTTGAAGACTGCGTGGCTCATGACATGGAAGAGGCCCGCTGTGTATCCAAGGAGGAAGTCTGTGCCGAGACCAGCGACACCTAGGCCTAGCATCATATAGCCAATCTGGGAAACGGTCGAGTATGCCAACACCTTCTTTATTTCACGTTGAACTGTGGCTTGTATTGCGGCGAGAAAGGCGGTTATGACTCCGATCCATGCGATCGTGCCGAAGAATGGTGTAAGTTGTCCGAACTGGGCCAGTGCAGCGTAGAATACCGGGCCCATTCTTCCAGTTAGAAAGACTCCAGCTTTGACCATCGTTGCTGCATGTATCAGTGCAGAGACGGATGTGGGACCGGCCATTGCATCTGGCAACCATTCCTGGAGCGGAAATTGTGCTGACTTTCCGATTGGTCCACCGAAGAAGAGGATGGCGGTCGGGACGAGGAGTCCGAGCCTTGCAAGGCTAGCCGCCCAGTTTCCTCCGCCGGAGAGCTTTGAAGCCAACTCGTTGTAGTTGAACGTGCCAGCGTAGGCGTAGATCAAGAATATCGCGATTAGAAGAGCAATGTCTCCGATCCTCGTAACTACGAACGCTTTCATTCCCGCATGACTAGGTGGGTATGCTTGTGGGATCCCGAGCGCTTGATCTCCGGGGGTTCCGACCCAGTATTCATGCTGATCCTTGTAGTAATGACCGATCAGTGCATAGGAGCATAGGCCCACGCCTTCCCAGCCGAAGAACATCATCAGTAGATTGTCAGCCAGAACTAGGAGGAGCATGTTGCCGATGAAGAGGTTCATGAAGAACCAGTAGCGGGTCAATCCATCGTCTCCTTTCATGTAGCCGAGGCTGTAGACCATTATCAGGAAGCTGACCCATGCGACAATGTTGATCATGAACATACTCAATGGGTCCACCAAGACCCCTGCTCGCAATGGACTGCCGCCGCTCGCTAATCGGAAAGATGGCATCCAATCCAGTTGATAGTCGCCGGGGGCGACTGTAAGCGCTGTGTATGTCGCGAGTATCGCGGCTGCCAAAGTAAAGGCTACAGCCGCGTAGTTGCGGACCTTAGAATGAATCCTCGCAAGCACCGGGGTCAGCAGTGCACCGGCGAGCGGCGTGATCCAGATGAGCCAAGGAGCGAGTGTGAACATTGCTGACTCATA
>VBBH01000234.1 GCA_005888695.1 Candidatus Bathyarchaeota archaeon | reverse complement strand
ACAGGAGACTCCATTGATCACCTCGTTCTGGTTCAAAGACGAAAGACTCCAAGCGGCTCGTCCGGGACAGTTTTCGATGTTGTGGCTGCCGGGTGTGGACGAGATTCCCATGAGCGTCCTCGCAATACACGGACGTTCCGACGTCGGTTTGGTGATAAAGAAGGGCGGAGAGATAAGTCAGACATTGTTCGAGAAGAAAACTGGCGACCAACTCTGGTTGCGCGGCCCATATGGTCGACCATTCGACCCTGGACCCTACGACAAGCTCCTCTTAGTAGGAGGAGGAACTGGACTCGTTCCGCTCATCTCACTTCTCGGGCATATCTCTGATAGAGAGGTCACATTGGTCACTGGCGCGAGAACCGCGACCGAACTATTGTTCCGGGAGTGGCTTGTTCACGAAAGTGAACGGCACGGCATCGAAGTGTTGTTTGCGACCGATGACGGAACCTTCGGCATCAAGAACCAGGTCCCGAAAGTCGCGGAGGAAGTGATGAAGAATGAAAAGTTCGAGGCCGTATTCACCTGTGGCCCAGAGCCTATGATGAAACAGGTCTATGATTCAGCGGTCAGTCGGAAATGTCACGTGCAAGCGAGCCTTGAACGGGTCTTCAAGTGTGGAGTCGGAATATGTGCAGCGTGCGTCATCGGACCTTACCTAGTCTGCAAGGACGGTCCAGTATTTACGGACCACGAGCTAGCGCAGATGTGCGAGTTCGGATCGACGCACAGAGACCTTTCAGGAAAGAAAGTGCCCCTGATGCCTGGACACTAGCCTAAGAAAAGCGCCCACCGAATTTAGGCAGGCGCGGTAAGCTCGAGCTTCTTCTCTTCTTTCAGGAAGTTCAATAGTGCTGTATTGACCTCGTCCGGGTGTGTCCAGATTATGCAGTGCGGTCCGTTCTTCACTACGACCAGACGAGCCCCCGGCACCATTTTCGCGGTACGCTGTCCAGAGGCAGCGAAAGGAACGATCCGGTCAGCATCACCGTGAATGACCAAAGTAGGTACTTGAACGCGAGTCAAGTCCTTGCGGAAGTCCTCATGCCATGTTGGAACACAAGCCAGACTTGCAGTGGCGGAGGAGCTCGCGGCGATGTTCCAGCTCGACTGGACAGCTTGCTCGCTGACGCGCGTGCCCAGATACTGGTCGGTATTGTAGAAATTCTTGAGGAACTCGGTGAAGAACGCATAGCGGTCCGCCAAGATAGCCTTCTGGATCCCTTCGAAGGCACTCCCATCAACACCCTCCGGGTTGTCAGCGGCTTTCAGCAGATACGGCGGGACCGATGAGATGAATACTGCGTTGCTTACGTCCTTCGATCCATACCGTCCCATATAGCGTGCTACCTCACCGCCACCCATTGAGAACCCTGCGAGCGTGAAATCACGCAGGCCGAGTTGTGTTACGAGTTTGCGAAGATCCTCGGCAAATGTGTCATAGTTGTAGCCTGTTGTTGGTTTGCTGGACTGACCGAATCCCCTGCGGTCGTAGGTGATTACGCGATAGCCAGCACCGAGCAAGGCGGAAACTTGCTTCTCCCATGAAGCACCATTCAATGGATATCCGTGGATGAGTACAATCGGTTTACCCGTACCATGGTCCTCGTAGTAGAGATCAATATTCCCAGTATTTTCCTTACCAACGTTAACGTATGGCATTAAAATCGGGAGGGTGTCATCGAGCCGTACGTTTAAGATTATTGGCTCGACTTTCGCAATCCTTCCGTGAGACCCAATCGGGAGCGCAAATCAGGCCTTTCCCTGCCAACGGCAAGCGGCACAATTTCTCTCCCTATCACCCTCACATGATAGATTCAATGATCGCTTCTAGTCGGACGGATACCAGAACGATAAGGATGACCAGTGCTCGTCAAGGAACGATTTAATACTCGTAAGGCCTCTTTACCAGGTAGGGTTAGATAATGCCAACTCACGGCTCGCTCACAAAGGCTGGTAAAGTAAGACAGCAGACTCCCAAAATCCCATCACAAAACAAGACCAACATTGGTCCAAGAGAGCGTGTCCGCAGAAATCACGACAAACGCCTTGTTCTCGGAAGAAAGCCCGGACAGAACTATATCCGGCTATAAGACCGACTTTCATAGGCGACAAGTCGAGATCGTAATTTTCTTCGACATTCCAAAGTCGTTATTCTCCCGAAGCTTTCGCTTTCGACTAGATACCAATTCAAAATCGATACACTTCGTGCATAAATCGATCCGTCTCCTCGTGATTTACATATAAACAACCGGGGTGGGTACCACTCCCAACAAAATTTTCTGAGCGTGGAAAGACAACCTCATGTCGTTACTAGTCAACCTTCTGCTCGTCAGCTATGCTCTTCTCATCTTCCTCTTCGCCGGCTATGAAAAAATCACTCTCGTCGGCTTCCCTTCACTTCCCGACGATAAGGCCAGTTCCCTCCCTCGAGATACACCGTTAGTGTCGATAATCCTGCCCGTAAGGAATCAGGCCAGCACCCTAGAAGGATGCCTAACCTCGCTCACAAGCCTCGACTATCCCAGCAAAGAGACCATTGTCGTGGACGGAGACTCGACCGACGAGACCCCACAGATCCTCACAAGGTTTAGGGACAAGATCAGAATCCTCAATGAGGAACCACTCCCAAAGAGATGGGTGGGTAAAAACTGGGCCTGCCACCTCGGCTACCAACAAGCCAAGGGCGAATTGTTCTTGTTCACTGATGGAGACTCGATACACGCGACTGACAGTCTCACCAGAACAGTTGCATACCTTCAATCCTCCAAAGTTGACCTGGTAACCCTCGCTCCCCAGACGATACTCGAGACCTTCTGGGAGAAACTTCTGCAGCCTGTAGTGTTCTATCTCATAATGGTCTCAGTGGGTGGAAAATGGGTCAATGATGACAGACGACCCAACTATTCGATAGGAAATGGGCAGTATATGCTGATCACCCGCGCGGCCTATGAGAAGATAGGAGGACACAAAGCCGTCCACGATAGGATCGTCGAAGATCTGAGTATGGCGAGGAATCTCAAACGAGCAGGACTAAAACTCAGATTCCTAGTTGCGCAAGATGCATTCGGAGTCAGAATGTATTCCAGCCTGCGAGAGATATGGCTAGGTTGGAGAAAGAACTTCTACACCGTCTCTGAAAATCATCGCCTGCTAAAAGCACTCCAACGATTCCTCTTCCTCTTCGTATTCTTCATACTCCCTTTCATCATACTCACTCAAGGAATACTCCTCGCACCCACACAACCGGTCAACCTATTCCTCCTAACCGGGGCCTTCATGTCTTTCTGGCTATGGCTAGGCATGCTGATCTTCTACAAACAAGGAGCCCGACTAAACCCGGCATACGGGCTACTCCTACCATTAGCAGTGGCAGTCTACGTGGCAATCGGAGTAGACTCCACCATACGCGGAGCACTCGGCAAAGGACTCTCTTGGAAGGGACGGATCTACGAACAAAACAATCAAAAACCCGACGATAAGAGTAGAAGAGTCTGAAAATTGAGCAACCTGCTCCCGCCCTCAATTGAACAACTCTCAGAAGAGATAGTTGAGCAGATACTAACGCTTCAAAATCCGTCTCGGGAAGCTGTGAATCGTGTCAAGCTCAATATTTGCAAGAAACATCGGTCACCGGTAATTCCGCCTAACTCTTCAATCCTAGAGCGTCTCCCCGAAGAAGATCTTGCCCGACTACATCCATTCCTACAGGGGAAACAGGTCCGGAGCATCAGCGGAGTAACTGTAGTGGCGGTAATGCCCAAGCCCTATGGCTGCCCTCACGGAAAATGCACCTACTGCCCAGGCGGTCCAGAAGTTGGCGTACCTAGAGCCTACACTGGAAAAGAACCGGCCGTCATGCGAGCCCTGGAGACAGAGTATGATCCAGCACGCCAAGTAAAGAGTCGAATGAACCAATTGGAAGCGATTGGTCATAGGGTCGACAAGGTCGAGTTGATCCTCATCGGGGGAACCTTTCCATTTCTACCACGAATTTACCAGGAAGAATTTGTCAAAGAATGTCTCGACACTCTCAACGGAACGAAGTCAGAATCCTTGGAGGAAGCGAAGATGAACGCAGAGACCGCTCATATTAGGAATGTGGGTATTACGATTGAAACAAGACCCGATTGGTCGAGACAGGGTCATGTTGATCATATGCTCTCGATGGGTGTGACCCGGGTCGAGATAGGCGTCCAGACACTCTACGACGACGTCTACCAGAGAATACATCGGGATCACACTGTTGCTGACGTCGAAGATGCTGCGAGAACATTGAGAGACTCATCATTGAAAGTCGGATACCACATGATGCTTGGCTTACCGGGCTGCGATCGTGATCGAGATCTTACTGCATTCCAAAGGCTCTGGGACGACCCGGCCCATCGTCCGGACATGCTCAAGATCTATCCATGTCTCGTAACACCGGGAACTCAACTGTATGAGGACTGGAGGTCCGGAAAATATCAGCCTTACAGGACAGAGGAAGCGGCACGACTGATCGCAGAGATCAAGAAAGTTATTCCGCCCTGGGTCCGGATCATGCGCATACAACGGGAGATTCCTGCGGATGGAATAGCGGATGGTGTGAAAAATGGAAACCTTCGACAACTCGTCCAGGAAGAACTGTCAAGACAAAGCATTCGCTGCCGGTGCATAAGATGCAGGGAAGTCGGCCATTCGAGTAACAATAGCAACGAGACATCGGCCTCTGATAATATCGGTCTCCAGAAGACATATTACGAAGCCTCCGGAGGAAGCGAAGTCTTCCTCTCGTTCGAGAACCGGGAGAGAGAATTTCTCGTCGGATATGTCCGGCTTAGAATACCCTCGGAGACCGCCCATCGATTCGAGATCAAGGGGAAACAAGCGGGACTAGTACGAGAACTCCATATCTTCGGACAAACTGTACCTGTCGGCGACCGTCCCTGGATTAAGGGATACCAGCACAAAGGCTACGGTTCACAACTCCTCCAAGAAGCGGAACGTATCGCAACGGAAGAATACGATTGCAGGAAGATGCTCGTTATTAGTGCTCTCGGGACCAAGCAATATTATGCAAAGTTCGGTTATGCCCGCGATGGGCCGTATGTTTCTAAGACTCTAAGCTAGTTGGCTAAGCCCTAATTAGAACCAGCCAATTCACTGGCACAACAACTCCAGGAACCGAATCAAGACTTGTCACACTCTGAGCTAGAAGGATACCAGGGAGAGATACTCGAGCATCTGAAGAAGGCAAGGGCCCGAATCGGCAACATCATTCGAGTCACGTCCAAGAAAGGTGAGGTATACGAGGGCTACCTGATACCTAGGTACCAGTATGGGGATCATCATCACATCGTCCTCAAGCTGAGGAACGGGTACAATGTCGGAATCCATCTAGGCAGGACAGAAAAGATCGAGGTCATAGGCGAAGGTGAAGAGCCGAGGTTCACCAAGCCTCCACCCATCCCGAAGCAACCCGGCCTACCCAAAGTGTCGATCATTAGCACTGGTGGAACGATAGCAAGTCGTGTCGACTATAGGACGGGAGCTGTCGAACCTGCGCTGTCCGCAGAGGACCTCGCCAGTGTTGTGCCGGAACTTGCATCAATCGCTGATATCGACGCTCACATACTCTACAGCGAGTACAGCGAAAACTTGACACCAACACACTGGAAGGGGATGGCTGAGGAAGCATCACGCAGGATATCTCATGGCGCAGACGGCATAATCATTACCCATGGCACGGACACGATGCATTACACGGCTGCAGCGTTGAGCTTCGCGCTCCAAAACCTGCCGGTTCCGGTGATTCTAGTCGGGGCTCAAAGATCCTCGGACCGTCCGAGCTCCGACGCGGCAACAAACCTCACAGGAGGAACGGCTATAGCAGCTGCGGCGGACTTATCTGGAGTGGGAGTCGCAATGCACGAGGAAATATCGGATCATCACATTATAGCTCACAAGGGAACGAGAGTTAGAAAGTGCCACACAAGCCGCAGAGACACGTTCAGGTCAATTGAGACACGGCCATTGGCACGCTTTGACCTTACGACCCGCGAACTGGAAACGCTTGACCCGTCAACTAAACGAGACAAGAAACGACACCTAATACTCAAGGCAAACTTTGACCCAGCTGCCTGTCTCCTCAAAGCCTATCCCGGTTTTGACCATCGATTGATCGACTCGGCCGTGCAGCACGGTACACGAGGCATCGTCTTAGAAGGGACGGGCCTAGGACACGTCGCTAGGACTTGCCACGATTCGATCCATCACGCGGTGAAAAACGACGTCCCAGTATTCATGACATCTCAGACTATCTGGGGACGCGTCGACATGAACGTCTACTATCCAGGCCGAGACCTCTTGAACCTCGGCGTCACACCACTAGAGGATATGATTCCAGAGACAGCTCTGGTCAAATTGATGTGGACACTTGCTCAGACTAAATCCCCCGAAGAGATCAGAAGCATCATGCTCGAGTCCGTCGCGGGGGAGATCCTTCCTCGAACACCCTATCTTGTGGAAGAGGTGCATTAGCAACAATGTCGCAAACAGACTACCAACGTGTTGGATTGAGAGTTGGGCTTGAAGTCCATCGACAATTAGACACGACTCACAAGCTCTTCTGCGACTGCCCAACTATTCTGACAACTGCCCCTCCTACGATAAGATTCCAGAGGCGCCTCCGTCCCACGCAGAGCGAACTGGGACAGATAGATCCCGCAGTACTCTTCGAGTTTCACCGGGGAAGGATGATAATCTTCGAAGCCGACAACGACACCTCCTGCCTAGTCGAGATGGACGAGGAACCACCGCACCCCCTGAACCAGGAGGCCGTGGACGTTTCGCTAATGATCTCACTCCTGTTCAAAGCTGTGACAAT
>VBBH01000195.1 GCA_005888695.1 Candidatus Bathyarchaeota archaeon | reverse complement strand
GCCTAGAAAGCATTTTGCGGAAACGGGTTTATTCATTTAAACATAGCGGAAATTCACGAGGAGAACATCGGGGGCCAGAAATAGTGAGCCCCGATCGGCAAACGGGGCCCAAAATGGGCGATTTTCCGGGACGCGCCATTTTTGGCATCAAGAAAATATAATGAATGATCTTGTTATTCCCGAGGGTTTTCTAGGCTCCGCCGTTGAACAGTCATAAGAACGCTTAAGTTGCGTCTTGAAGAGAATCACTGTCCTAAGAGAATCCTAGCCGAAGTCGTAGGTCAGGTAGCCACAGACGATCATTACGTCGAGGGCAGTTACCGATCGCTCGCCCGCTGCCTAGTTTCGAAGTGGAAGATAGTCAGTGAAGAGAACAGAGTTTCTGAGAGCCCTTCTATTCCTAACATTACTTCCTACCATTTATGTTCTGGCCATTGGTTGCGATTCTTCTAGGTCCGGATTTCGTCGTCCCGCTTTACGCAGCCCTTGCATGGTTGGGTATATCCCTAGTTTTCACCGGCTTGTCGGTGGTGAGGCTTGTTCAGAGTCTGGTTCATCAGACTAAGCTGGTCAAACATAATTGGAAGGGAAATATTGGAAAGTGTCCAATCTGCGACGAGAGTTTTCAAGGGGTCGAGGGGGGAGAAGTGGGACGCGCCCGGCTAAGACACTTTGAATCTCTCCACCCAGAAGCCCGAAAGTGGAACGAGAAGTGGCGGGTTCTGCTCATTCTTACATGGGCAATCTTGGGTCTTTATATGTTCATACTCACAGTCATCGCGTTTCACAGTTTTCCGACTGGGTACTACCAACCACTCCTTGTGGGCCTTTCAAGTGTCCCGTTGATAATTGTGACAGGGTTTGTCATGCAACGATTGACTACGAAAAAGCTCGAACAGTTCAGAAAGGAATGGCTTAATCGAACTTCCTTGGAAAGGGCCGGCTCAACCTGAGGACCTATGCTCCGCCGTGGAGATCCTCCGGTACTCCGAACCCTATCACGATAAGAGAATGGTACGTTCTCGTCAGCTCGCTAACCTCAGGCTTGTAGACAACAAGCTCCGGAGTCGATTGCCTTCGATACTCCTCAAAGTCCCCTGTGAAACTGCCAAGTGCCCGAGCCACTGTGTAAGCCTCTGGGTTGTCGCCTAGTACGGTGAACGCTCCCCGGCCCAACTCGCTCCTCCGGATGAAAACGATCGGCAGACGGACCTTTTCAAGAGCGTCCTTCGAAACTAGTGATGCGAGCTTTTCCAGTTCCTCCTTTCGCATCACAATGCTCTTTCCGTCAATACTAGAAACCTGCGGTGTCTCCTCCTTCAGAAGTTCAGCCAATGTTCTTCTCTGTTTGGGAAGGTGCTGATTTAGGCGGCGCACTTCTTCTTGGAGGATAGTGTCGAATATTCGATCAGTGGGACGCTTTTCCAATCCTGCTTCTACTCCTGCTCCTTCTTTCTACCTATGAGCATCGCATGATCCTTCTCGAAGGGCTCGAGCCGAATCTTCTCCTCAACAGTGTACCCATTGCGTTCGAGGAAGGCTGCTTCTGCTTTGATTACGTCAGCTGGTTCCTTCGACACGTCTATGCTACGCGACTTGACCACTAGAAGATATTGTCCATCCTTCTTTAGATAGGTTCGCATGTTTTCGACCATAATTCTAGTCTGATCCTGTTGAGCAATATCGCAGTACAGAACCTCGACACTTGGGACGAGACTCCGATACTTCAGGGTAAACCTTGCATCAGCAAATATTGGGACAATATTGGGCCGGTCCTTGCAGACGTTTTCGACAAGATCCCTGAATGAACGCTGGGCGAACTCTACCGCGTATATCACACCATTCGGTCCTACAATGTCGCTGACGTGGCTGACGGTTGTGCCACTGGCTGCACCGAGATAGAGAACTCTTGAGCCCGGTCTAATCGGATTCTCTTCCAGACCCTTGAGTATGGCAGCAGCTAATTTGCTTCGATAAGGGTCCCATGATCGGTACTCCTCTCCATCGATCCGATAGATCATTTCTCCATAAACCGTCTTTCCAGGTGCCAGGCTCATTGTAGCCAGTTGTCGATTTTCGGCTTGGTCTATTCGGAAGACGCCCCCGAACTTTGGATGTTTGCTAAGCCTAACGCTCAGAATAGATCCGTCCAAAAAGAGACAGCTGATTTGACAGTGCTCACTAGGGCCGGTTCATCTGTCGGCGTTCTCGGTCTCGCCGATCATGACGTCTGGGACCTCCCCCTCCGCCAGTTCCACCGCCACTACCACTTGGAGACCATCTTCTCCTATCACGCCCGCCACCGCCAAATCGTCTTCGGTCATCACGTCCACCTCTCTCTTCTCGACGAGGCGGTCCGTATGTTCGGTTCTGTCCCGGTTTTCGAGCTGGTGGCTCTGGATATCTAGTCTTTAGCTCGTTGATCTTTGCGTCCAAAGCCGCCTTCATTTTCACTCCCTGGTTCTCTCCGCCGTACGCGTCCATTCTTGCTGCTATGGCAAGCTTTCCAGCGACGGCTCGAGCGATCTTTCCCCGTAACCATCTCGGTGACGTGTGTATTGGCGCGAATTGGAAGATCACACCATGCTTCGGTGGTCTAGCACCGGTCGTGATCGTTCTGAAGAGAGCCTTCTCAGCCCCTAACACTTGCAGCGTGCTAGCCGGCATCTTTGCAACCCCTTCCAGTCCACCGACTATCGAGATGATCTTCGCAGACAAGACTGCTCCAATGAGGGCAGACATGTTCGGCGCCACTTCGGCCAGGACCTTGTCCGTGTAACCCTCCGCCTTTTCACGCAACTTGTACAGTTGAAGAACACTACTGCAGACCTCCTTGAGCCAGGCCAGATCCGACTCTGGTAGCTCTGCCCCTGCGGATTTCTGTGCCGCTTCGGCTATTCGCTGGGACTTATCGGCCGGAATGCCTTGGTCTATCAATGCCTGTTCTGTGAAGTTGTCTCGGGTTCCAAGATTCTGCACCAAACGAATGTAACTATCATGCTTCTCGACTAGCCGGTCCAATTCTGGAAAATGCAGCCCGTACCATTCTCTGATTCTTCCCGCCAATAGATTGAGCACCTTATCCAGGTCCTCGATGGTCCTGACCGTCTGGACGGCGAAGAGGTCTCGTCTGGTCGCGGCTTCGCCGATCGCAGTCTTGGCTAGTTCGAGCGATACGTCTCTGACTAGCTTCTCATAATCATCCTTGGACTCAATCAGCTGAAGTCGCACTAGCATGCCCGAGAGCCTGGTTCTGTACCGGTTGATGGCCGGGTCCGACTCATTGAGCTCTACCTTGCTGAGACCGCCTATCCTCTTGGCTAGGTCGGCGGCCGCTTGGTTGTCGACGGTTATTCGTTCGATGTCGAGGCTGGCGACTCGTTTTGTGAAATCCTCGTATTCCGCTGGTAGAACGCCTTTACGTATCTCAACGAATACAAGGGCAGCGTCCTTCGGGTTTCGCGGGAAGAGCGCTTTTTCAACGATCTTCCCAGTCTTGTCGATAAGGAAGAGACCGACTGGTGACTCGATAAGGTATGCCTTCAATCACAGGTCCTCCTGGCCTTCGACGGGAGCGAAGAGGCTAAACGATGACGTGTACACAGGTACTTGTTGCATTGGAACCGGACCTAAGCGTAGAGTTTGCTGGTATAAAGCTCCCCAACCCGACAATCCTGGCCAGTGGCATCCTAGGCGTTTCTAGCGAGATAATGATCCGAGCCGGCAGAGCCGGTGCAGGCGCTGTCATTACAAAGTCGTTCAATCGGAAGGGCAGGGAAGGCTACCGCAATCCGTCCCTCATCGAGGTGCATGGTAGCTATCTGAACGCTCTGGGTATACCGAATCCTGGGATGGAAGGGATGAAAGACGAGATCGCACATGTCCGAAAGGCCGGGGTCAAAGTCATAGCAAGCGTCTTCGGATTTGACGCCGAAGAGTTCGCTGAAGCAGCCTCAGCAGGAGAACAAGCGGGTGCAGTGGCTATCGAGCTCAACGTCTCATGCCCTCATGTCGAAGAGGTCGGGATAGAGATCGGACAAAGTCCACGAAGAATCGGCGAGGTAGTGAAAGCCGTGAAGAGAAAGGTCAGGATCCCGGTCATTGCGAAACTAACCCCCAACGTAACCAGCATCCAAGAGATCGCAAAGGCCGCAGAAAAAGCCGGAGCGGACGCATTGTCAGCGGTCAACACGGCCTTGGGAATGGCGATTGATGTCGAAGCTGGTCGGCCCATATTGGGCGGCGTTCTCGGAGGGCTCTCGGGTCCTGCATTGCATCCCATAGCCGTCAGAGAAGTCTACCAAATCAAAGAAGCCGTCAATGTCCCCATTATCGGCGTCGGCGGAATCTCTGACTGGAAAGATGCGCTAGAATTCATGATGGCAGGCGCATCCGCTGTAGAAGTCGGAACTGCTGTAGCGTACAAAGGAATTGGAGTGTTCGAGGAGATCAATACAGGCATCTCACGATTCCTGTTGGAGCACAATTACGATTCCGTTCGGGACGTTGTGGGAATGGCCCACAAGCCCCAAGTCGCAGCCTGAGGACCCAGGCTCAATCGTCATCCTTCTAGGATAGCGTCTCGATGCCTGTCAAACTCTTGTCAGACAAATCAAATGAACAAGAAAGATTCATTGGCGGATTCATTACTGGAACTTTCAAAAAAGTAGGCAACTTTGCAGGCGGATACGGAGTCTTCGCAACGTCCAAGAGAATAGTTGGCGTGAGCTCTAGCAGATGGTTCATTGTTCTCCTAGTTGGCTCTTTCTTGGGGGCGCTCGGGCTCATCTCTGGCATCGCGGCAATATCGCATGTCTTTGATTTGCGGTTTACTGTCTTCGGAGGGATCGCGCTAATCGGAGCAATTATCGTTTGGGGACAGAGGAGGTTGTCGAGAAAAGATCCTAGATCCATTGAGGAATTGGAAGCTAGACGAGATTTTGAGATTTATCGGGACAATATTGCGAGCGTACAAATGAAGAAACCTGGAAGTGTAAAACGCGGGCATATGAAAATCATACCTCTTACAGGCGAGGGGCTGAACGTGCTCATAACCCAACAGTTCGAGGATTATCTTCGTCTGAAGAGCTTGATTGCACAGTTTTGCTCCGCTCTACCTCAAGTCATATTTGTCGAAGAGGAATAAATCGGGGCTGGGAAGAGGTTTGTTCCTTTCTGGGCCCTATTTCCAGAATAATAAGACGAGAATGTATATTGCTAGGACGCCGACTGTTATCAGGACCATATTGCGGACCTTTCCTCTACTGTATCTCTTGTGCTCGGTCCGACACTTATCACTACAGAACTCTTTCGTAATTTCGATCGGTGTTCCACAAACCGGACAGTG
This sequence comes from Candidatus Bathyarchaeota archaeon, assembly GCA_005888695.1. The sequence goes on along the minus strand of VBBH01000195.1, from coordinate 7,035 downwards.
TTTATGTTTTGGAACGCGCTGTTGCTCTTGCGCGGTCGCGTATTTCGTTAGGAGTTTCGGCTTCGTCTCCATACTCTATCCTACTCCGTCCTTTCCAGAAATATAGCCAGCACCTTAGATGCCTCTTCCAAGAATCGCTCATTATACCTTGTGAAAGCCGCGACTTTGTCACTGTCAATGTCGATCTCGCCGATGACATTGTTCTTACCGTTGATCGGCACCACTATCTCTGATTTTGTTGACGAGAAGCACATGAGGTATCTAGGGTCTTTGTTGACGTCTGGAACGTTCACGGTTTCCCCAGAGCTGGCGGCGTAGCCACAGACTCCCTGACCCAGCGGGATCGTTACATGCTCAGTTGCCTGCTCGCCAACCCATGATTCTAATTGCAAATTACCATCTTCCACGAGGTATATTCCAACCCAACTGTATCTGGAATCCAGCCTTCTGAGAGCCTCGACGAATGATTGTAGCGACGCCTTTCGCGTTGAACCGGTCTTCAGAGCCTGTCGCAACACCTCTAGGTCCTTCTCTTTCAAGATCTCCTTGGATCGCTCACGTAGAATCTGTTTGGCCAAGGTCCGCCAATCTCACCAATTGCAAGGGGCCCTTATATCATTCTGACGGGATTCTGATTCTCGTAAGATCACATGCCAGAGATAAAATGGCAGGACTGGAGCAAGGAAGCCTTTGAAAAGGCGAAGCTGGAACAGAAGCCCATACTGCTGGATATTTTCGGCTCATGGTGTCACTGGTGCCACGTCATGGACAAGACGTCCTATTCCGACCCGACCGTCGCCGACCTAGTAACCAAGAACTTCGTCGCGGTCAGAGTGGACACGGACAAACGACCAGATGTGAATCGACGCTACAACATGGGCGGCTGGCCAAGCACCGTATTCCTCGACTCTGAAGGGAAAGTGATCACCGGCGGCACCTACATTCCTCCACAACAAATGCGTGAAGTATTACGATCCGTGACTGATCTCTATCAAAAGTCGAAGGGAAAAATTAGAAGCAAACTTGGACCGGTCAATATTCCAAAGCCCACAGGCGAGGAGTTGACTGAGAGGCTCATCCGGGACATCTCCACCACAATGGCAGTCAACTTCGACATCGACTATGGAGGATTCGGATTCGAGCCAAAGTTCCCACACACAGAGGCTCTTGAACTTGCTCTCCTGCGTTTTCATTATAATGACGAGAAGGAAATGATGACGGTCGCATCAAGGACGCTGGACAAGATGGGTAAGGGAGGCGTCTACGACACGGTCGAAGGTGGTTTCTTCCGTTACTCTACTACGCGGGATTGGAGTATTCCACATTTCGAGAAGATGGCTGAAGATAACGCGAAACTATTGGCAGTCTATCTGCATGCATACGAGTTGACGAGTAATCCTTTCTACAAAGAGGTGGCGGAAGGGATTATTCGATATGTCGATAATGTTCTGACGGATCGGTTGAAGCCCGGGTTTTACGGGAGCCAGGATGCCGACGAGGAATACTACAAACTGGATAGAGAAGCAAGGAAGAAACATGCCGCACCAAAGATTGATCAAACTATCTATACGAACTTCAATGCACTCTTCATTTCGTCCTATCTATTGGCCGGTTTCCTCCTGAAGAGACGGGATCTTTCAAAATTCGCAATTCAAGCACTAGACAATTTACTAGAAGCGAATCTGAGGGAAGACGGCTTGTTGTCCCACTACAACAGAGAGGATGCTCCGACCGGACTCTTGGTTGATCATGCACTCGTGATTCAGGCCCTGCTCGATGCCTACGAATACATTGGGACGAGGAAGTATGTTGAGACGGCCAGCAAACTCGCGGCGCATTTGATGACAACTCTGCAAGACGCTAAGGACGGAGGTTTCTACGACATACCTGAGAGAGGAGCCGATATCGGTGAGCTTAGAATGAGGGACAAGCCAATGGATGAGAACTCCCTCGTTGCAACAGCTCTAATCCGACTATCGCATGCCACCTCAGACAACAAGATGGCAGAGGCGGCGGGACGAGCTTTGAAACTGTACACTGCTGATTTCGAACGATACGGAATAATGGCATCATCCTATGCGCTCGGTCTCGACATGTATCTCAACGGACCTGTGGGGATTTCCATCGTCGGGCCCTTGAAGGGCAAGGATTTCGAGAAGTTCAAACAAGAATCATTGAATGTATACGACGCAAGAAGAAGCGTCCTATACCTCGATCCTCAAAAGGATTCGAAGAGGGTCAAGGACTTAGGTTACGAATCGACCACCGGTGCCTTGGCCTATGTCTGTGTCGGGAAAGTTTGTGGCCCGCCTCTCAAACAACCCGAACAAATACATGAGTCCGTAAAATCCCTGCTGAAAACAGGCCCAGCCCCGGTCGCCGCCCAATCATAGACGATTTGGCTTAATCCACACCTTGGTAAGAAATCCAAGTTTGGCAACCCCCGATCTAATCCTGTACAATGCACGAATCTATCCACGTGCAGACCAGCGCTCACTTGCACAGGCCGTGGCAATCTGGAATGGACTTGTGACGGATGTTGGGACAGATCAGAAGATCCTGAAACTGAGGTCAAGATCTGTCAAGACGATCGACCTAAGAGGTAAGACCGTTCTTCCCGGCTTCACCGACTCTCACATTCATCTCCTGAACTATGGAATGATGCTAAGCAATGTGAAGTTGTACGATGCGAGATCGATCGAAGACATCAAAGAAGCAGTTGCCAAGGCGGCGCGGAAGAATCCCAATGGTTGGATTGTCGGAAGAGGTTGGGATCAGGAAAAACTTCGAGAACATCGATACCTGGAGAAAACCGACCTGGACGACACAGCTCCGAATCCCGTCCTGCTAAGGCGAGTGTGCGGTCATATCGCAGTCGCAAACTCCGCTGCGCTAAAGATTGCTAACATTAACCGCAGGACCCAAAACCCTGAAGCAGGCGAGATAGTCCGCGATCCTCTGAATGGTGAGCCAACCGGACTGCTAAAGGAAAACGCGCTTGGGCTCGTGGAACAAATGATCCGTTACGACGACAAAGTTGTGGAAGCAGCTCTGGTCACCGCGTCCCAGAGGCTCCTTCGAGTCGGCTTGACGTCATTGCACTGCATAATCAACAATGCCCAAGAGCTACGTGTCCTCAGACGCTTGTGGGATGCAGGCAGAATCAAACAGTCAATCTACGCGATCATTCCACTCGACTCCTTTGACGAAGCGGTGAAGGCGGGCTTCGCGACAGAGACGAACAATGGATGCTTCCGGATCGGGGGAGTGAAGATATTCATGGACGGCTCACTAGGGGCTCGTACCGCCGCCCTGAGTGAACCCTATTCAGACCAGCCTGATAGTATGGGAATGCTGACCTTCTCAGAGGAGAAACTGAACGAACTAGTAGTCAGGGCAGAGGACGCTGGCTTCCAGCTTTGTATGCATGCGATCGGTGACAGAGCCTTAGGCACAATTCTGAAAGTTCTCGAAACCACATCTCGAGCATCGGCGCGCAGGAAGCTGAGACATAGAGTCGAGCACTGCTCTATTATTCCACTTGCCCTCATGAAGAGGATGCGGAACCTAGGTCTAATCGCATCTGTCCAACCGCGTTTCATCTACTCCGACAGTTGGGCAATCGATCGGCTTGGCAAAAGACGCTCGCAATATCTCTACCCGTTTCGATCCATGCTGAAAAACGGTGTTCCCTTGGCCGCGGGCTCCGACGGTCCTGTGGAGGATCCCAACCCGATGGAAGGAGTATGGTCCGCAGTGACACGACCTGGACTCACAAACGAGGAAAGTCTGACAGTGGACCAGACGCTCTCAGCATACACAATCGGAGGAGCTTACGCATCCCATTCAGAGTCCAGCCAGGGCACAATTGAACCAGGGAAGAGAGCGGACTTTGTCGTATTGGACCGTGATCCTCACAGCCCGAACGGTAAGGAATTGAGGGATGTTAGAGTTGTCCAGACTTTCATCAACGGAGAGCTGGTCTACGGATCGTAAACTAGAGACGCAACAAGGAAAAGTTTTACCTATCAAATTCTACTCTAGAGCTACCCTAAGTGTGGCCCGGGACTTACTAGGCAAGGTATTGCGGGTTCGTGATGGTCGGACTTGGCGATCCGGATACATTGTTGAAGACGAAGCCTACCTCAGAGACGATCCGGCCTGCCATTCCTACAATGGGCTCACGAAAAGGAATCAGTCGATGTTCAAAGGGCCAGGGACAGCATACATCTATTGCATTCACCAAGTACACTGCATCAACGCTGTCACGCGGCCCGGTGAGGCAGTTTTGATCAGAGCAATCGAGCCTATTCAGAATATTCGAAGCTCGACCAATGGTCCCGGAAGGCTGTGCAGAGCTCTCGGGATTACTCGAGACAAACATGACGGTCTGAGCTTTGTAGACTCTAAGGGCTTGCAAATAGCAAGCGATGGTAAGTTTGCAAAGTTCGGACTTGGTGTGTCTCCAAGGGTTGGAATATCCAAGGCTGTAGATGAGCCTTACAGGTTTTTTGTCGAAGACAATCTGTACCTGAGCCGGTAGCGAATCGAGGCATTGCTTAGCCTCCACTTTTGCCGCGAACCTTCTTCCCTCGAATAGGTTTGGCCTGACGCTCTATGAGGTCCGAGGGTCTTATCCGGGGCGCGTTGAGAGGTCGGCCCTGAGTATTGGCTAGTAGAGGATGGTGTGGCATGGTTGCCTTCAGGTTCTCGTGCTTTTGCTCGCGCTTCGCTTCTGGTTTGAGGTGAATGATCTCGAAGACGCCTGCAGTATCTAGGACTCCGAACTCATTGAGTCCTTTCGTATGCAGGAACTTGTGAAGTAGGAACTTGATCTTTTTGTTTGTCAGCCCGTTTACATCAACGCTGGTCGCGTGAATGTCCACAGCACCTGTGGGAGAGGACGCCCTCATGAACTCTGTGAGAGCAGAGGCAAGATCCTTTCCAAGGTCTTCGACTATGATTTTGGTCAATCTAGTAATCCAGCATTTTCCTCTTTGAGTAAGGAAATACGGTATGGATACAATTCTGCTCTGAAGACCATATTCTTCACAGCTGGGTCCTCCAGCATTATTCCACGTGCCTCTTCGTCAGAGCTTGTTCTGAACACGACGATGCCAAAGCTACTGTTGTCAATGTTTAATGTCCGTCCGGCCATAACAAGGACGCCCTTTCCGATCAACTCTTGGAGATAGGAGAAGTGTTCTCCAACAATCCTTTTCTCGTCTTCCGTAGCTCCAGTCTTGAGCATTCCTTCTCTGATTGGCTGTATCTTGTAGAGATACTCTTGCAAGAGCGAGCTTGCCTGCATTCTAAGGAAAACGGTTGAACTGATGAAGTTTGCTACTTTCGATACAAGTGAAATCTGTCGGCGGAACGCTTAACTTGAGGATTCTACCATTATACATTACGGCCACATATTGAGCCGTTCTCGACGACACGAGCCTCGACGATCTCGAAATCCTAATCCTACCTCGAATCATGATGAAGAGTTAGGCTCGCCACTCCAAAGTCGGGTCGACCCTCGCGTGGACGGGCATAAGTTGAGTCTTGGTAGTGTGGTCCGAGGAAGAATGTTCTGTACATCTCACGGACGTCAATGCTACCTCAGGGCAAATTTCCTTGAGGGTGATCACTGGATCTGTCCAGACGAACGTCACAATGAACCAATCCCCTAACCCTGCTCATCGTCCGTCTTAGTTCCGCACTTTTCCCTGTCCGGCAACAAACCATAAACGGACTTTGTTCCGGGAGGAAGTGCTCGGCGTGAAAGAGCCTTGGGACGATGCGATCTCTGCCGGGAGGTTACCTCATGCCCAATCTGTGGAAGTTCGGTCAGGACTTTCGAGCATATTGGCGTAAGAGGGACGACGACCCGAATGAGAATTCCCGTTGTCGGCGTGAAGTTGACGGTAGACCGGCATCCTTCAGGAATATGGCATTATGCTCAACCATGCGGTCATCGAATACATCCCTCCACACGAGTAGCCTTGGAAGCTGTGGGAGTGAAGTACAATGGCGGCCCTCTTTGGAAGGACGGTTACATGTGGCAGAACGTCTATTGGGGACAGTATTTTGGGACTGCCGCTGGTTCATCTTGGGCCAAGAACGTGGATAAGGCCACAGCCAACATTGAAACAGATCGAGGATACTCTGGTGGATTAAGACAGTACAATGTGGGCATTGGAAAGCTGACGAATACGATCATGATCAGCCAAGATCCGCCGAAGCAAGTCTCCGATCAACAAATCCAGAAGGCTCTTGTGGACTGGATCGCGAACGGGACGGTTGCGAATCTTGGTCAAGCGGGAGCATACAACATCTTCCTCCCTCCAGGCACGACTGCCTCTCTCTCCAGCGATAATTCATGCGGCCAATTCTGCGATTTTCACAATACTGTCAACGGTCCAAATGGTCCCTTCTATACGGTGGAGCCTTATCCCTGCAGTCAGGGATGTAACCAGTGCAGCAATAGTCCGCTTGATACTTTGACTCAGGGATTGTCGGAGGAGGTCATTGAATTAAAGACGGATATGGATCCTGGAACGGGCTGGGTTATTGGGAATCTTGAGTTGTGCGACTTCTGTGATGCTAACTTTGTTTGCAATCGGATCAGCACTGGCGAATATGTCAACTCTTGGTATGACAAGACAAAAGCCGCATGCTGGATAGGAAAGTGATTTTGAAAGAGCGTCTACAGCCCGATTACTCTCACTCAGTTAGAGACTCGTAGACTTTCTAGTTCTTTGGGCGGATCCTTCCCTTCCGCGCTCAGAAAATTTTGTTTTGAGCGGTACCCACCCCAGTTCTTTATACGTAAATCATGAGGAGACGAATCGATTCTTGTGGGAAAGAAACTGTTCTTGATGAATTTCCGCGTACAACGGCTTTGGGGGGTTCGCTTATTGAATCCTAATTACCTGTTCAGTTTGCGGTTGACTCCCATTGTTCTCAGGTTTCTTTGACCGGAGAACGATACGATTCTAGCTATGCTAGTTGATTGACTCGAGCATTCTTAGAAGTCGGGTTTTCCCA
>VBBH01000233.1 GCA_005888695.1 Candidatus Bathyarchaeota archaeon | reverse complement strand
ATGGTTCCGAAACTTGCTCGGTGCCTAGTCAACTTGGCCTGCGCAACTGAGGAGACAGTCTTTCTGGACCCGTTCTGTGGCGTTGGTGGCATATTGTTGGAGGCCAGCCTCTTGGGATGCCCAGTTTTGGGAGTTGATGCGTTACGGAGGATGGTGAGAGGTGCTAGGAGGAACCTGGTCCATTTCGGAACCGGACCGTTTGGGATGATTCTAGCTGATGCTAGGAGGATTCCGATTACGAAGGTCGGAGCCATCGCGACAGACCCACCCTACGGTACTGGAGCATCAACCTTGAAAGCGACGACCAAGGAAATCCTTCGGGATTTCCTCCCAGAGGCGCGAGAAATATTGGAGTCGAACGCTAGGGCGGTCGTAGTCTCTCCTCTAGGTACTGGTGCATCGGCGTTGGCTGAGGATAGTGGATTCAACGTACTGGAAGATCATCGGGTATATGTTCACAGAAGTCTAACAAGAGAAATACTGGTACTCGTAAAGCGCTGATATGAACATGCCTTCGAGCCTTGAGATCGTATTTCTCGGAACGGGTGGCGCACTTCCCACGAAACAGAGAGGACTTCCGAGTCTTGTTATTCGAAGAGAAACTGAGTTACTAATGTTCGACTGCGGCGAAGGAACCCAGCGTCAGATGATGCACGCCGGAATCGGACTTAACAAGCCAATGACTTTGTTCATCTCGCACCTGCACCCGGACCACACACTTGGGCTCCCGGGACTTCTGATGACAATGACTTCTTTGATGCGGGAGAAGCCGATGCATATCTATGGACCGCCCGGCTTCTCGTTGTTCTATAAAACGCTCAGAAAGGCGTTGCCAGTTGCGACGAGCTTCTCCATCGAGATTACGGATCTCAAACCCGGTGACACAGTTGATCGGACCGAATACATGGTCAAGACGACGCTTGCCAAACACGACATTCCTTGCCTAGCATATTCTATGGAGGAGAAACCGCGACCGGGAAGATTCTATCCAACTAAAGCAAAGAAACTCGGGGTCCCAGAGGGACCATTGTGGAGACAGCTGCAATACGGCGAGGCTGTCAAGGTTGACAGTAGGACGGTCAAGCCAGGGGAAGTGACAGGACCGCCTAGACCGGGACTGAAGGTGGTTTATGCGATTGATACACGGCCGGTGGATCGTGTCAGGCGATTGGCGAAGGATGCGGACGTGTTGCTCCATGATGGAGGCTTTGAAGAGTCAAGGCGTGAAAAAGCGGACGAATATTTTCACTCGACTGCCAAGGAAGCAGCCGAGGTGGCGAAAAGTGCAGGGGTGAAGAAACTGGTATTGATACATATCAGTGCTGTTTCTAGAGATGACAGCATCCTTCTGAAAGAGGCTAGGAGCGTCTTCAAGGATACAATTGTACCTAAAGACCTCACGACGTTATTCTTGAATCGGCCCTAGAAGCTTTCGGATCCAAGATAAACTCGCGAAAGGAGCTCTCGCAGATTCTACAATATGACGGTTCCGTTGAAACTGTTCTCCGTTATCTAGTGAATCCTGCAATCTTTTCCAGTATTGGTCCGGCTAGCTCACGACTTAGGGTACCGATGTTGGTCTCTGCCATAGGCGCATGAAATGAAAACGTAATTTCCAGAGAACGTGCAAGCTTGCGCAGTATCTCGGCTCTGGCGAGACTAATTGAGTGTTGACCGTCATCAAATATTTGCCAATGCTCCACCCTTGACCGCGGGATTATCTTCACGATGTTTCCGAAGCTTTCACCCAAAGTGAATAGAGTAGAAACGCCGTACCGTATTTTCATTGGACTCTGTCAGCTGCCACTCGTGAGCCAATTCACTACACTGTTTAGATCGCTCGACCTAATTACCAAGCGAATGGGGCCGAGAGGGGACTCCCCTTCGGGCTGCGAAAAGGAGACGTGGCCTGCGTAAGCTACCTGTTTGTTCAGGTACACCTCCAACGTCTCGCCCTCTATGTGCCTATTCAGGACAGCCCGCGCCGCAGTCCTGATCCGGTCACGTTGAATTATCATTTTCAACTTCTCAAGAGACGAACGTTGATTGCTCTGCAAATGAAGGTTGAATCTGTTCTGACCCGTTTCGACAACATCTATTGGACCAGTAATCACTTTTGACAACGCTGTCTTCACCTTCTCAATGTCTTCCGATGGTCGCACCTCTACTACCACCTCAACTATGATGTTGTCCGACCCGGAACCAGTCATCCTCGTATTCTCTTCAAGACTCGTCGAGTCTGCCTCCTCAACCGGTCCTTCGTTTCCTCGTTCTCGATCATACGATCTGCTAGAGAAATCACCCGTCCGAGGCCGACATTGAGTTCTCTCTCGTCCCTCTCCAGAAACTGCTGCCAGTTCCTGGGTTGGTCTCGTCTCTTTCGACGAAGAAGTCTCCGATAACGAGACTGGGGCGACGCGTGAATCGCCACGCTGAAAACAGTGTAATATTTCCGGAGTTCCTCTATTTCCTCCATATCCCTTGCCCCTTCGTAGACGACCAAAGGAGAGCCCGCCTCCTCGATCAAGGGCAAGACCCTTCTAGCGACGGCCCCCATTCCCTCTTTCTTGCGAATCTCAAGCATAAGCCGGCCGAGATTGGTTCTTGTCGGTTCAAGATTCCTGTTCTTCGCCTCAAGGCGTATGATGTCTCCTGAGACGAAAACCGGGATTCCAAATTGCTTGGCAACCGACGAAGCCAAGCTTTTGCCGGCACCTGGCATTCCCACTAATACAACTAGAGCTTTCCCAGAAGGCTTTGACCTCTTTCGAGGAAGTGTTTGTGATCGCATACTCCTTCCTAGTCTCGACTTGGACGTTGCCCGGTTATATCGCTTAAACATTGTATAATCCCGCATCAATGGCGAAGCATCATGCAAGAAGAAATCCGCAGTTTCATCTCAATCGACGTTGAAGACCCGAAGATACTATCTGGTGTCCGGGCAGTACAGAGCTCGTTGAAGAATGTAGGAGCGGATTTGAAGATCGTGGGAGGCGAGAATGTGCATGTGACACTGAAGTTTCTTGGAAATGTCCCGCCGGAGATGTTGTCCAAGGTCAGGGAGGTCTTGAATGGTCTAAAGTTTTCTCCCTTTACCTTAGAATTGAGTGGGGTAGGAGCTTTTCCGAGTATGAGTCGTATCACCATAATCTGGGTCGGGATCGGAACAGGCGTAGTAGAGGTAGAGAATATCTA
>VBBH01000194.1 GCA_005888695.1 Candidatus Bathyarchaeota archaeon | reverse complement strand
GTTCCCTGGGCAACTGAAGATAACTCTGAGAGATCGATTCTGTCATTGCCGGTACCGTCTTATCGAGTTTTCCTGTAATTGTTCTACTGCGGGGTTGTCGGGACACATGGCCGCAGTACGAGAGGATTCTGCTTACCAATTGTCAGGATTTCGACTAGTCGAGGAATCCCTCTGAGCTTCCGCGGGAACACATGGTAGGCATGAACGGATTCGTTCGGAATGGGGCTCTTGACGGGTTTGCATCATGAAGGGAGGGTAGCGTGGAGTTGGGTGTGAAAGTGAATGTGTTCTGTCTGTGGCTGCAGAAAAATAATGAGGGGTGGGGATCAATAACAATTCTTAGGGGTAAATTTCAGAAATGCCTGTAAAACTTTTCTTCTAGCGAGTTTCCTGTTTGGTGGTTTGGGGAGAAGAGCGGATTTCCATGGTCAGGATTATACGTGGTCGGTGTGAAAGTATTCGATAAGTCTCTTCCACGTCTTGAAACTCTACAATCTACCCCCCCTTTTTTCCAACTTTATTTTCTTAAGCGCCTCATTTTGGGCGAGAAGTGCCAAAATACCTTCATTTTGCCCTAGAAAGCATTTTGCGGAAACGCTATTATTCATTTAAACATAGCGGAAATTCATGAGGGGGACATCGGGGGCCAGAAAAAGTAGGCTCCGATTGGCAATCAGGGCACAAAATGGAGGATTTGAGGGTCGAGGTATGGATCGGCGATGAATTTTGTCAAGCATTGAGCTCTGGATGGATTGCCGGGTTTGGTTACATCTTCAACGGGTCGAGGTATCCGTTAGCGATGTAATTCCCGGGGCCTGAAGTGTACAGGTCGTACATGACGTGGTTGCCCCCATTCTGATAGTGAATGTCGGTGATTGGAGTCCACGTTTGGCTCAAGGGCTCGAAGAGCTGGTAGCCCACCTTCAACTCTGTAACAGACAATAGAGTTACTGTCCCGTCTGGTAGTTTGACATAGAGCTTCTGTGCAGGGTTCTGATCGACGATCAATGGCTTGCCTGTTGCGGTTTTGATCTCCATCTGGTTGCGAGTAACCACTGTGAAAAACCTGTCCAGAGTGGTAACAACGAACTGGTGGGTCGTCATATCGTATGATAATAGTTTCATGCCGACCTTGAGATTCTGGACCGGGACCTGGGACCCGTCCGCCAATGTTATCAAAGTTCCGGCCGCAACGCTACCTCCTCCTCCGCCGGGTGGTGGAGCGGGGTTCACGGTGACGGTGAAGGTTAGCAGCATATCGTAGGTGTGGACGGATGTGCCGTTGACCTTCACTGTGACCTGGTAGTTTCCTAAGTTACAGGCCGAACTTGCTGCAATCGGGAGAGTTGGAAAGTCATAGCCCCCTATGGGCCCGATGTTGAAGTATCTTGCATTGGGCGGGTAGACTGTTAGACAGTTCGGGACTGTAACTGGGGATATGGTCGCGTTGGTTAATGGTATTCCGTACTCTGGGAAGATCTGCAGATAGATTGCTGTACTGCTGCCTCTGTTCACTTGCAGCGGGTTGTACCAGTAGGTCACGTTGTATCCGTTGACGGTTAGCTGAATCGTCAGCGACCGAGTAATGTACCCGTCACTTGCTGTTATTGTGAGAGACGTCGCTCCCGAGCCAGCCCCTGTTGAAGTAATGGGCCAAGTGGTGGGGAAGCTTCCTCCAGTGAATATTGTGGCGTTACCATATTTGAGCTGGAGATTCGAGGAAGCGTCGTATTGAGTCCAAAAGATCCCAAGCGTGTTGCTGGATGTGTTGACTTGGCTAGTGTTGTAGAATGTGCCGATTAACGAGTTTGACGTGGCTCCGTTGGTCGTGAATACGACAGTCTTGCCGCTCCATGCTCCAGGGTAGCCCGAGTATTCCCAGATCTGGTTGGTGGAGTAGCTGTAGTAGAGAATGTACCACTTTCTATGCAGCGGGTCGTAGCTGGCACTCCAGCGCGGGTTCAAGTTAGTGTCCGCAGCGAAGATCGTTTGGGGCGAGGTCCAGCCCGCAGCCTTTCGAATAGCGAACTGTACCTTCTGGCTCGTCCGCTCCTGCCAGATGGCATAGACGGTACTGTTGCCCGTGCTGAAGCCGAACGCGGTTTGTTGAACGTACGTGTTATTCGGCGTGATTGTTTCTTGGCTACTCCATGAGCCGTTGCTCCAAAGTACCCCTCTGAGCGGACCCCAATACGGCCAGTAGAGAATGTACATTTGCCCGTTGGGCAATGGTACCAATGAAAATCTGTAATCATCAAGACCAGTGTTCAACTGAGTCTCCCGTTGCCAGGTGGTATAGTCGACGCCGTTGGAGTGGATTACGTATGGATAGCCGCTGCCAGATGCACTGGTGAGTCTGTTGTAGGCGACGAAGATTTGGCCAGTCGTGCTGAGCCTCATCGACTCTGCATACCAATAGACGCCCGACGTTGCCGGCTTCACTGTGTACTCGGGCCTCCATGCAATCGTGCCATCTGGATGCAGTTTACCGATCCCGAGCATCAATGCTTTTCCGGACTGGGTGTCGACACCGTTGTAGCGAACGTAGAAAACATCCGTGCCATTCGTAACTATCGAGGGGGTCGTCGGTACTACCAATCCCGTATTGTAAATGTTCCATGATGCTCCGTTGGTGCTCGTTGCATACTTCAGACAGTTCGTCGTTCCGTAGGTTCCGCAAGACTCATAGTTGATGTAGAAGACCCAGTCTCTTCCTTGAGCATAGAATCCCTGCCCGTTCCACGGGTCAGAGAACGACTGGTACACGTCGTTGATGTTCGTGATCAGCCCTGGGGCAGAGTTACTGTCCGGTTTCGTGATGGAGAATATGTTTGGGACGGATCTGCTGAGGCAACAGTTGTTCGCTCCGAAGGAACTGCTCTGAGTCAGAATACTTCCGGGGTAATTGTTGTTGTCATAATATGTGACATTGTACTTGAGAGTGTACTGGCCTCCGATCCCGACACTGGTACCTATCTGGGCGTAGATCGTGAAATCGGACGCGTTTACTGTGAGAGCAGCGTACCTTGCCATGCCGAAAACGCTATCGTAACCGGTTACGTACGTGCTGTATGAGTTAGCGTAACAGGTCGGTCCCATGGTAAGGGTCAGACTTGCGCTGTCAGTGCCTCCAGGGGAGAGAGCGAGTGATGGTTTGCCGAAGCTCCATGTGGAGCATGCCGCGTAGGTCCAGCTCAACGATACCGTTCCCGAATATCCGTTGATGCTGGCAGCCTGGACGGTGAGTGCTGCAGACCTACCGTCTGGAATATTGACCGTTGTCGGGGTTACTGTGAGAGAGAAGTCTCTCACGTTGACGGTCAGGGTTGTAGAGTGAATTATAGATCCGCTTGTGCCGGTTACGGTGACCGTGTACACTCCTACGATGCCGGAGCAGTAGAGCGTTGATGTCCCGGCTCCGGTGACGGTGTTCGGGCTTGGGCTGCAGCTCAACCCGGACGAAGGCGAAATACCGGTCGTCAAACTGACGGTATCGGTGAAGCCCGAGATTGCCCCGGTCGTGACTGTAGTCGTGCCTGTCACACCTGGTAGCGTTCTTAGGCTGGGGCTGAGGAGTAAGCTTACGAGAGTTGTATTCCACGCGTTAATCTGCACCATTTGTGTGGAGATCGTGTAGCCAACACAGCTTGGGATCGTTGTGACTGCTAAAGTGGCAGGCCCCGAATATCCGTTGACGCTGGTAAGAGTGAGAGTTACACTCGCCGAGCCTCCCCTTTGCACCGCGAGCGAAGCTGGGGCGACAGTCAATTGGAAGTTGCTGACTTGAACAATTATGGTTACTGAATGCTGGAGTGCTCCGTTTTGTCCGGTAACAGTGACAGTGTAGTTGCCGATGGGCGTGCTGGACGGCACGGTTACGGTTAGAGTGGTCGAGCCCGTCCCTCCAGAAGATAGGGTGACTGACGACGGATTCACGCTTGCCGTAATCCCGCTCGAGGCCGTGACCGTGACACCTACGCCTAGGTTGAACCCGTTGACGCTTGCCAGGTTAATCGTCGAGTCTCCAATCGCTCCCTGCTGAATGTTCAACAATGGGGGCGATGATGAAATCACAAAATCTTGAACCGTGTAAGTCACGCTGACTGCGTGGGATTCGGACCCGCTAGTCCCGGTGACGGTTACCAGGTAGTTTGAGGCTGTGGTTAGGGTGCACGATAGGGTGGACGTCCCCGACCCAGGTACACTAATTGGGCTCAAGGAGCAGCCCGGGGTGTCAGAGGTGAGAGTTACCGTTCCGGTGAACCCAGTGACGGGCGCAACAGTGATAGTGGAGGTGCCGGGCGACCCGGCATTAACGGTGACGGCTGTCGGGCTTGCTGAGAGGCTGAAATTCGAGACGATGGCAGTTATGGCGACTGTATGAGTTGTGAATGGGTTTGTCCCGGTTATGCTGAGTTCGTAGGTTCCCGCCGGCACGAAGCTCGCGGTCGTTATAGTCACAGCAGATGTGGATGTGCCTCCGCTCGTTAGGGGTACGCTCTGGGGAGCGAATGAGAAGGAAAATCCGGGTAATGGTTGTACGACGTCCGCGATTTCTGCCCATTCTCCCAAAGCATTTCCGAACGAAACGGTTGCGCTTTGAGGGCTGGAGAGGATGGTGTATTCGGCGCCGTTGTTGCCCGAGCTGCCGATAAAAGTTAACGGTGAGACCGCAGTGAGACTGTTCGAGCCGTCAATGGCGTAACCGATTACCATTTCATTGGAAATCGTGCTGGAAATTGACACGGAAGGATTGCCGCTCGATTGTATCGAGGTTGAAGGAGTCCCGTCGAACTGGTCACCTGACCCTGAGATGCCGAATGCGATCATTTCCAGGTTGTGACCGGGACAGCAAAAGAGAGGGTCCTGAGTAGTCATCGTAATAGTGTCCAAGCTCAGAGAGGTTGTGGCGACTGCCCAAAATTCTTGCACTGAAATCTGCTCGAAAACGTTCCCTCGATAGTCCCACAACGAGAAATATTTTCTAGAATTGAAGGTCAGCCCGTATGTATCGCTAACGCTGAAGCCGTTCGTGAGAGTGGTTGGTGAGCTAGTAAATACGACGATCATGTCCCCGGCGTTTTGTGTTGATAGCGATGCTGTACAATGCGTACTAGAGGTGCTGTGGCAGAACCCCGTTCCCATCCCGTCGAGTGAGGGTGGTGAGGAAATGGGTTGGCTTGATGTCAACGAAACACTTCCGGAGTATCCATTGACGCTTGTTAGAGTCAAGGTCGAAGTTGCCGAGTTTGTTGGACTGTTGCTCGACATGTAGACAGTAGTAGGGCTCGCGGAGAGCCCAAACGAGTTCCCGCATGAAAACGCGGTAGTGACCGAGAGTGAATATTGTCCCAAATTGCCCGAGTTGTCTCGCGCCCGCACTCTGAAAGCGTAGGTTGTGAAGCACTGGGGGTTCTGGATTGTGTATGTTGTAGCGGTTGTTCCCGTGCAGCACATATCCCCGGCACCGGGGCCGAGGTTCGTCCAAGAACCGCCGTTGATCTGATATTGAACGTCAAAGGACCAGATACCTGTGGGTATTGCCCCGTAGTCTTGGCCGGTCCATGAGACGGTGAAGGGTGCCGGACTTATGGCGGGGAGAGAGTTCATCGTGGCGGAGGGTGCAAAAATATCGGCACGCGAGTTTTGCCCAGTGTTATCGCTGGTGTCGGTTAACTGCCGGAGATAAACCCAGTGTAATCTCGTGTAGGCGTTCGATTCCCAGTGTGTTCGCCATTCGTAGCTGTTGCCGAAAACTGCAGTAAACTGTTGCTCGAAATCCTGATTCTGGTTAGCATTTTGGAAATCATTCCGATGAGGAGTCATTGAGCTGACTGTATTGGCTCCATTGTTCCACGTGATACTCTGGATCACGATCGGTTCGCAACCACCACCGAGAGGAAAAGGCAAAGAGCATGTGAGGGAGTCAATGCTGTCCTCAAAAGTCACAGCGTAATCTCCCGCAGGAATCTTGCTTGGGGACGAGTTGAGCAAGGAGTAATCTGCTGTTCCAGTTACCTGTTGATTGGGCCCCAGACATAGCCAATTTGCACCGACTTGATGCCCGCTAGCGTCCCTAGTCGACTGGGCCCAGCCTGCCGGCAATATCCCTGAAGCGTCGAAAAATCCAATGCTATGGTTGGCACTCGGTTCGCATTGTCCTTGACCATTGTTGTATACGGCCCGGTAGAGATGGAGATACGGGTCTGTTCCAGGCAAGAGCACATTGGAGTCGACGTAAGTAGGGCCACCGAGAGTCGAGTAGTAGTGGAAGTCGTAAACTCTGAAGGCTCCATTGAACTGGAATATGTGAGGGGTGTTGAATCCGCAACCGCTCTGGTTCTGGAAGACTTGTCGGATCGGATTGAACTGGTATTTCTCCCAAGTTCCACCGTTTAGGTTGGTTGTTCGAGCAAGTCCCCATCCCCAATTGCCTTCGTTGACTCCAATACCGCCAAAATTGTAAGTGTTGCAAAAGACGTATTGCGATCCTTCATACACTAAGTAGTACCACAGTTGCCCAGTAGAATCGGTTTCTGAGACAACTGAAGCTTTCCCGTTGACTCTACTATCCCAACTCTGTGCGCCTACCCCAACGTCCATAATTGGATTTGCATTGTCAACTTGGCCCTGGAGATTGTTGATGTTGGTGATGTCAGTCCCATGAACCATGCCCAGCTTGCTCCTCGAACTGTCGAACCTAAAACCCACGGGACATGTCGGCAAGGGGTTGCACACGGACAGACTCAACGTAGGACACGAAGAGTGTATTCCTCCTAACCCCAAGCATACTGAGACGCCGAAATCACAGCCAAAATATAGTAATGCAAGGCAGAGCACCTTACCCCGTAGGTCCGAAGGTTGACCGCAGTTTCCGTGGAAGAAGATTTGGAACTCGTTGTTGAAATAACTGATGAAGGGGGCGCCGATATTAACACACTCAAAAGAGTTGAGGATGTTGTGTTGTAGAAATAGACCAGGACGTGTTCCCGCAATCTTGTTCCATGTTACCCCTCCATCTGTCGAAGTGGCGAGCCCAATAGCCCCGAAAATCAAGTCCGTGGGGTTACAGCTTATTGGAGACGGTGAGCCAGCCTGAAGATTCGCGCCTTCGTAAACCATGTAGTAGGTTGATCCGGCCTTCACTACGCTCGGAGATATGACATTGAAGGAATCCCAATCACAGGCGTTCCAACCTGACGGGCTCCCAACATCTAAAACGGGTTCGCGGACACCAGGCGGAACATAGTATGTCGCGCCCCCGTCGTCCGATCGTAATAGACCAATTGCGTCATGTGCTCCGAGGCCGTTTGGATTTGCAGGGACGTGCATTCTATAGTAAGTATATACGACGTCAGACCCGACATCAGGCATTGCCATCGGAGCTGGCTCATCTAGCCCATTTTGACCTGCTGGCAGTTGGACCAGACTCCTTTCGAAGTAGGCGGTTCCATTCCAGAAATCGCTCAGCTTACCGTACGTGATTGCTGGGGCGTTCACCGTTGACTTAGGCAACGCCATCGGAGGCACTTGGCTCATTCCGAGGTAGATCGATGAAAGCATCATCATAGATGCGATAACAATTGCGACAGGTATGGCAATCCTTCTTGACAAGACTAGAGTCCCTCTGTGAGTCTTCGATGATTGATTCGATTCGAGATGTCATTCGCGCATAATTGCATAATTCCGGACTCTTTGTAATAGCGACGACGAGACTTGTTATAACGTGACCTTAGGATAACCCTAGGTATACCTAGAACGGCCCGCCAGTTTGGAGATCGGCGATCCGCTTGGGCTTGATCAGAATCACTTTTTACGGAGTACCTGAGTATCGTGACAGGATCTGAGTTCCCAAATCTCGTTTACGAACTGGGCGAGACTGTGACGTAAGACATCAGGAACTTAGATAGTCTGACAACTTGGAGAACCACTCACGTACAGTACTCTGGACCGGTTGTTGTTGTCAGATTGTAAAGGTGTAGGTTATGGATTGTGTACAGCTCAAGGGGCGCACCGTCGGATCGCTGAATATGACTGTGCCTGTGGAGTCTGTTATCTGAACGTTCTTTGTATTGTCTACTACGGTGCAGTCCCAGTTGGCGTGGGCGAAGGTTAGAGTGTTCGTTCCCTTGACGACGAAGGATGTGATGTCGAGCGAGAAGCTAACGTAGATTTGGGCATTCTGCGGACTGTCGACTGCTGGTAGTTGTACGACCTGTACATTATTGAGTTTGATGGTTTCTTCGTGCCCCCCATCGTAATCGAATCCTTGGAGGCTGAGAGTGTATCTTACCATTGTGATCGTTGCGTTTGTAATGTGTGAGAGGGTTCCGCTAGTTCCTTTTACTGTGACCTTGTAAGTTCCAGCCGAGCCGTTGCAGGTTAGGGTTGATGTTGCCGAGGTTGTTAGGGATACGCTTGTTGGATTGAGGCTGCAGCTGAGACCGGTTGTTGGGAGGATCGTTGATGTTAACGCCACTGTGCCGGTGAAGCCTGCAAGGCTGCTTAGACTGATCGTTGTGACGGCATTTGTGCCCACGCCTGTCTTCACTGAGATCGGGCTGGTGCCTACTATGAAGTCGGCGGGTTGAGCATCATTCACTTGTGTGACTGTGACCCAGTCGAAATTGGTCACGGTGTCCCAGCCTGGATTCATCGTGATTCTTGCTAGGGCGTTGTTAGTACCGCTGATCTCTGTGTAGGTTGTGATTATCTTGCCGTCGGCGATGCCGGTAAGAACTCCGTTGCGCATGTCGAGCGTCACGTCATGCCAGGCGCCCAGCAGAGGCACGTACCCTGTGACCGTCTGGACCTTGATTCCATCGCGGAAGAGGTAGTAGGATGTGTAATATCCGTCCAGGTCGAACTGGTACGTGTGACTTGCAGTGGTAACGGTTACCCAAGTAGCACCGTTCGTGGGAGGATAACAACACAGCTGTGATGCGTACTGTCCTCTGTTCGTGACCGTCCAGCTTGTTACGCCCGCGGGGATATTGCTCCAACACATTTGTCCCACGTTGGTTGCGTCGTTGGTTAGTGTCAGTATGCTGTTTCCTACGCTGACTTGGCCGTTCTGAGTTCCGCACACGGTCCAGCCGGAGCTGACCATGCTGCTGACGGATGCATAGCTGAAGTCGTCACGGAATGAATAGAGAGCTTTGAACGTGAATGTTACGGTCGTTGTGTGGCTTAATGGAGCTGAGTTTCCTGTGACAGTTACAGTGTACAACGTTCCAATAATGCCACCGTTGCAATAAAGCGTCTGGCTCCCAGATCCTCCCGTAATACTTGCATTGCTGAACCAGCATGTTAGGCCTGCAGGAGTTGCTGAAGCGGAAAGCGTTACGGTTCCGGTGAAGCTACCACTTGGAGTTACGGTGATCGTCGAGGAGCCCGTTGTCCCGACTATTGCCGTTACTGAGGTGGGATTGGCCGATAGTGTGTAGTCGCACGGTATGTAGGTGGAGGCTTCCGCATTGACTGGAAAGTCCCGTAGATTTCCTGCAAGATCTATTGCTTTCATACGGAATCCAACAGTGTCGAAACATTGTGCGCTTACTTGTCCCGAGGTGGTAGATGCCGGGACAAAGTAGGCTAGGTCCGTCCAAGCGCCACTGTTCCGTTGATACTGGACGCTATACATCCAGATTCCACTGCCCGCATCGCTCCCGGACCATGTTGCAGTAATTGGTGTGGTGCTAGTACTAGGCGCGGAAATTGATGCTGTCGGTGGAGTCGTGTCTCCACCATCAAGAAATCTGTGAAATACGTAAAGTTGTACGGTATGCGCAGTATTCAGGAATCTGGTTCGCCACTCGTAGGTTTTGCCTGATAATGCAGTGAACTGTTGCTCGAAGTTCTGGTAGACCCAATTGTTCACGAACTGATTGCGAATGATTGTCTGCCTGGACAACTGAGTGTTTCCACTGTCTGTTGCAATATCAAGATTCACTATGGGATCTAGTCCTTTGAGAACGTTATTATCGTCTATTTCCAGCCGGAAGTTAACCGAATATCGCCCTGGTGTGAGTCCTGTCTGGGTCCCGCTTTGTCCGTAAAGCTGGTATGGCCCGAAGCAAAGATAATCGTTGGGAGGGATTATGAAAATGCTGGTAGTTTGGCCCCAACCATTGTCTCGGTCTGCGGACCCTACGTTATGATGGGCAAGACATTGGTCAGTAGCAGACCACCAAATATGTAGGTACGGATCGGATCCGGCCAGTAATACGTTTCTGTCGTAGTAAGGTCCGGGGATATTTGATCCTGCCCGCTGGAATACGCTGATTACGCCTCTGAAACTGAAAATGGAAACGACATCATTCCCGCATCCCCCGTTGTACGTTTGCCGAATGGGGTTAAATTCGTACTTTGCCCAATTGGCTGTGTCTAGCTGGCTCGACGGGATTCTGGCGATTCCCCAGCCCCAATTGCCTTTCTTGCATGGACGGTCATTCACAGGGTCGGTAACCGAATAACCTGGATCTTGTGAGCCCTCGAAGACCATGTAGTAATATCCGTCTCCACCATTGATTACTGATGCGTGTGAATTGACGCGGGCATCCCAGCTCAAGTCTCCCCTTCCAATATCCATAATGACACCGTATAATGTCAGCTGCTTTGGGTCCGTACCGGATGCCATAGCTATTTTGCTGCGGAATTGACTGTCAGCGTAGATACCAAATCCGTGATAGAAGACGTAAAACTTGCTGTTGAAGTAGCCGCTGAACGGGGTTCCGACGTTTATGTTCTCCCAGGATTGTAAATGGTCATAGCCGATGATAGCCAGGGCTTTACCCTGATCGCCCGCCTTGGTCCAAACCTTGCCGTCGGGAGATGTTGCCAGGTGAACCTTGCTATGATTCCCGCACCCGGGGTAGCCAGCACTTGCTCCTTCGTACACCATATAGAATGTACCTCCTACTAGGACAACGCTAGGTGAGATTACCCATCTGGAGTCGGAATCACAATTACCACTGCTTACCGCTACAACGGGTTTTCCATCTTGGTATATGGCGAATGAATATCCACCGTCATTGGATATGGCTAGACCAATTTCCCCGCGGTTACCATCGGTTGGAAAATCATAACTTGTACGATAGTAGAGATAGATCGTCGTCGGGCTGACGTCTGTTCTGGCAACGGCGAAAGCCTCATCAAAACCTTTGCCTAGAACAGTCACTCCATCGCTTGCGAGTGGAATGTATTTGCTTCTTTCAAAATATGCACTACCACTCCAAAGATTGCCGAGATTTCCGTCACTCTGCGGACTGGCCTGGCTTACCCTGATTGGGTAACTAGAACCGGAAGAGGTCGCATCATTCGCTGCGCTTGAGGTGGCACGGGATACTGGCGTTGAAGAACTAGGATTTGGACCACTGGAGGGCGAAAGTGGGATTTGGATCGGCACTAGGAAACTGATCAGAACAATGACCAACGGAATCAGACAAATTCTCTTTAGGCTTCTCGACAAATTTCTTGACGACTTGTAATATGGACGCGGAGTATTGTTATAACGTGACCTTAGGATGACCCTAGGTATACCTAGAAAGACATGGAAATTGTCGTGTCGATTTGAGTTCTCAAGTATCGAGTCTCATCGAAAACCCGGCCGCAGGCAGACCCTCGGCTTCATTCAGGATAAACAGTCAGAGATTGCTTGTCTGCCGCAATCTTGTCTTCCTTGTCTTGCATCCACGATGCCTCTTTTCTTCCTTGATCTGTTAGGAAGTATACCTTCTGGTGCTGTCGTCCACCGTCCACGAGGCCTGATCGTTCGGTTACAAGTCCTTCTTTGATCATTGGTCGGATGTATTGTGAGATGTGTCGTAGCCTGATTCCGACTGCCTCGGCGATGCCCTGCTGGCTGACCTCGCGAGGGGCCTCATGGTCTGGTTCCTGCACGGAGTAGTTGGCTAGGTGCATCAGTATTCTTCGTCTTACAGTCGGCTTGATTGAAGCTGGCGTCAAGAGCTGCAGGGATTTGTCTCCTAGGAATTGATATCTCATTCCGACTTTCCATACTAAAAAAAGTATGTTCAGAGCAAGAACTCCTAGAATCTTGAAACCGAGTAGCGTGTGTGAGAGTGTGTCTTGATCTACCGATCCGGATGAAGAATTCTAGGCATTGCTGGTGCCGTTATGTCCCAGCTCTTCGAGTGAGATGCCATCTAGGCGGTTACGATTCGAACTTCTATTGAACCATCATAGCTCGAATTTGGCGACTGGATCGTCAATGTTATTGTCAGCGAGTCTCCCGGACCGAAGGTGACCGGTGTACTCGGAGAGATCGATACAATGGAGAATCCTGGTGTCGTTGTTGTGATCGATGTGATCTGTTCTGAATTGGGTGATGTGCTGTAGAGACTAAGAGTGTCTGTAAATTGTTCTCCACCGGTCACAGTAACATATTCCACGTGGGACCTTGGCGAGGGACCTAGCCAACCATCTGTTGAGCCATCGGGATAATTGATGTTCAACGTCTCAGAAGTAATGTGCACTGTGGTCCCGGTGGACGCGTCGATCTTTAGAGTGTAGACTGGGTGTATCTCGGCCCAGTTATTATGCTCGGTATCGAGTACGTAGGGTCCAGTGACTGTGATGTGTTGGGCTTCTTGTGGGATAGTTATTTGGTTGGTATAGTTTTGGCAGGATGGCTCCGCGTCCAGTTGCGTGGCTGGGTTTACACAAATTATCTCGACAACCAGGTCACCGTACTGGTATTGGTCATTGGCACTATTAGTGAGGCTTGTATATGCAGGGTCGAGTCTTAGTCTGAGATGAAGGTCCCCGTCATTTTCCTGAATTACCTTGTCGACCGTTCCTGAGGCCGTGATGCAGGATTTGATGATGGTTAGTCTGTAGGGATTGTAGATGTGGCTGCTGATCGAGTCAGGATCACTGCAGCCTTGGGATGAGGTATTGCTGCGAGAAATCGAAGTAAGAATTTTCAATGGACCATAAAAATAGAGTCCGGCAACAGCGACCATCACAATAGCCACTAGTGCGACTGTTAGTGCGGCTCTCATAGACGTGAAATGCGCTGCGTATGTAGGTAAGTCTTGTCTAATCGCCGTATTGGTAGGTATTATAGTGAGCGCGCTCACATGGCATGGCAGAAAAAGAAGAAAGAAAGAAAGAAAGAAGAATAGGCGGACCAAAACAGTCAGTAAGTGTCTGACCAGTTTCGGAGACTGCACCAATTAGATCGTGTCAGCGCCTAGATGAAGAATTGTGTCATTGCCGGAGCTGATCATGCCCGGGTCTTTCGACGAGTCGTGAGAAGGTTGAGCTCTTCTCTCGCAATTATTATTGTTTTACTTTCATCTCCGCTCATTTGCATCCGATTGCGAGTCTGATGTTGTTGGCGAGTAGCAAGAGTTGAGAGGCTTCGCCGGTTGTCAGTTTGCCTTGGCTCAGGTAGAGGGTGACAAGCGATATGAAATTGTGCAGTGGGATGCATGCCTCCATGTCGTTCGTTGGGTCGCCGTCATTCAATACTCGTGTGGCGCGGGAGAGTGTTCCTATCAGGCTTGACATGGTCCCCTGACTGACTGGCATGTTTTGCACGTCGCCTCCGAGCATCTGTACCGCTTGTCCTGTAGTGATTATCGTCCACGTGAAGCTAGCAGGCGTCGGATCCCTGTTCCCTGAAGTATCATATGCCCGTACCATGAGTGTGTGAGTAGCGTAGGAGAGCCCGGTGAAACTGGATGGATTTGGACATGATGAGAATGCTGAGGCGTCTAGACTGCATTCGAAGCCTGCTACGCCAACTAGGTCAGTGCCGGCGAGGGTGAAGGTTGTCGGTTGGAAAAGAGTGAAAGACCCTTGGGAGAGAGCGGCGCCGCTGCTGTCGACCGCGGAGACGATCATTGTGTCAGGAGGAGTCGTGTCCCTGACCGTAATGTGGAAGATTGCAGACGCGGTGTTGCCGTGCGAATCTTTTGCCGTGCATGTGATGGTGGTCGTGCCGAGCGGAAAAGTCGACCCGGTTGTGGGAGAACATGGGGCTGGAAGTGGACCATCGACTGAGTCAGTTGCTGTTGCGTCGGGGAACGTGACTTGTGCTCCGTTCGGCCCGGTTGCTTCCACTGTAATGTCCGAGGGCGTTACTACAATGGGAGGTGTTGTGTCTTGAACGATGACTGTAAACGAGACGGTTGTTTGGTCGCAGGATGGGTCGCAAACTTGTTGTTGGCCATGGCAGTCTATCCTAGTAGCAGATTGTCCGGTCTTGGTTGTGAAGTTGGAGGGGGCGTCACAAGAGAAGTTGTTGATGCCCACTTCTGGAGCACAAACAATTTGACCATTGACCGTCGCACACGTGAGCCCTTGGTCACATGTTCTTGTCGTGTGCACATTTCCGTTGACATCCTCAGTACTCGTGAAGACGCAAGATCCTCCCCAGGACTGGACGCTTGTTGTGACATAGTCCTCCATGGCGGTACATCTTACTGAAGTGTAACCCAAAGGAAAGACAGCACCTGTCGTCTGGTCACATGTTGCAGAATTAGGCCCACCGATATTGTCTCCGACGGTGATTCTGTAATTCACGGTCGCCCCGAATTTGCTTGTTGCTTCAACAATTACGGGGGGTGAGGGTGAGATAGTGATGGTCGGGAGAACAATCCGATCCATTTCTTGAACAAGGCGTTTCTCATATACAGCCTGGCCAGAAATGTTTGGATGCAATGTCCCCGTGTTATCCTGGGGACAGCAAAACGGACCTTGAATGTTCCTCGAATCCTCCTCGGTTCGTATCCACCTCTGATCCCCAGCACAGTAACCGTGGCCTATGAATCTGGACGCGACATTGCCAACAAAATGCCAGCCGTATCTTTGGGCAGCAAGTCGGATGTCATTATTAAGCGGAGCCACCAAATTCTGCGAGGCCCAGGCTGCCTCTTCGGAGGATATCCCGCCGAGTATGTTAGTACAGTATTGTCCTTGCTCATCCGTCGTCGGATCCGGATATTCGGTAATGAACGTCTGGGAAACTTTGAGCTTCTCCGAGAGTTTCTGATTGAGCAGGGCATATCCATTTTCTAACGCAGACAGACCCGACTGCACCTCGTTATTGACGGTATTACTTGTATCGCAACCGAATATTTCGACGCATGCTTTCACGATGTTGCTGAATCCCAGATCGTTCAAGCCGATTGATATTAGGAGATAGTCTATATTTCTCGGGCTGGGACAGGTTTCAGTAGTTGCAGCGTCGATCGTAGTCGGACAAACGAGTTCGGCGGCTTGAAACACCTGCGGCCTGAGCAAAACATTATCGGGCTCAATCCCTTCATAATAGTCCACGAGTCCTTGCTGGATCCCTGCCCCGGAACAAGCTAGGTGGATGAAGGTTACAGATGACTTGGGGTCTGACCGTTCGATCGCTAAGGCCGCTTGAGCCGGACCTGCGTTTGCTGACCGATGGCACTTGCGATCTTCCCATACAGGCCCAGTCTTTACTTGGCCAAAATCGTCAAACCGTTGAGGCTTATCCGGGTCGCCTTCACCGGCAGCGAGTGAGTCGCCAATTGATACTATGAGCAGGTCGCGAATTACGACGTTGTGAGTTACAGATGCTGTCTGTCCATCTTGGGCGGTGACGGTTAATGTGACACTATAAGTTCCCTGTGCGGGGAATACTGCTTGAGGATGTAGTATCTGGCATGTTGTACCGATTACAGTGGCGAGCCCAGCTAGGTCCCAACTATACTGTACAATAGGGCTGCCACCCGCCGAGGATAAGCATCCGTCAAAGTTAACGGTCCAAGCGCTTGGATGAATGTAACCTGTCGAGTAGTCATAGTCGATGACTCCGTCTCCGTTATTGTCAAAGCCAAACCTGTCGGGCATCGTCCAGTCGAACTCGGCGGTCGGACCTGTTCCAGTCGCATGTACCGGGACGACCCCACTTGGAGTTCTCGTCATGAAAACTAGAATTAGGAGAAAAGACGTTAGTAAGACGAGGCTATTTCTCATTCGTTCCATCCTCAAATAGATTAGTATCGAAAAAGCGATCTCTTCAGTATTAAGACCTCCTGAACGAATCGTCGGAAGAACTGATCTGACTACTGACCAGACTGCCGGGGGTTCGTCCTCCAGCCAACTCTGATGCGGGACTCTGTCGTTGCCGGTGCTGTCATGTCCAGCTTTCCAAGTGATGGGGGTGCGAGATTGCTTTCGAGCGTCTTGGGGAATGAGGCGTGACTATCGTGGGATGATGCTATGCAGTTGCAATTGGATATCGAGTCCTCGTTGACCTCGTGGCGATGTTCGTTGTTCCCTGAGCAGTTCATGTCTCACCATCTCCGGTTTTCTCTACTTTCTTCATGGTCAATCTCAGACCACTGAGTCGGATGAGCCATCCCAGACTGAATCCGATACCGAAGACTGCGGCACAGAGGAGAAAAAGGGAGGTTATCGAGACTTCGGGCATCTTTTGCTCAACCTGATCATGTCACGGTGTCGACCAAGTCACGCTGAATGCACCCAAACCGGGGGGAATTGCATTAGAAAGTGAGCCCTGAGAATATTCAATGCAATAGTACCAGTTGGCAACACCCAGCGTAACCGCCGATGTTGATGGGATTGCGACCGCTGTCCCTCCGATACCGCCACAGGTTTGATTGACGCCGTTTTCGTCGTCACCAGCAGCGGCGATAGCGCAAATGGCATTTGGTACGAAGACGTTGTTCGGAACGTTTGGAGTGCACCCTGAGTATCCCGTGGGGAAGGTGTAGCTTGCTGTCATTGTGGTTGTTGCAGACACGATGAGCGCTGGAGCATTTGTCCCGAATTCAATCGGGCTGCAATCGAAGAGAATCGCTCCCTTATTGCCAGGGACAACTCCTGGTTGGCTCGGGGTCAGTTTGTCGCATTGGGCAGCAACTCCTTGATTCGGTAGAGCGGGGCCTTTTTGTATAAACAGTGTCGTGGTGGCATAGGCGGTACCCGCGAGAGAGATCATTAGAAGAACCAATGGTGGAATGTACTTCTTTCCTATTCTCATATCTATCTTTCACCTCCTTAATCTAAGATGATGGCGTTCAGCTTGCAATTCGCTAAGGTGTCTTGCAAGAAGCCGTTTTGCCGATTTGTCCCGATACCGATTTAACACTATGGATATCGCGATATTATGCCGAGACAGAAGTTTCCATCGCGAGAACAATTCAACTAATAGTAAGTAGAGAAGCCCGCTCCTAGCAGCCGAATTTCACACGACCCGTTGGGAGACAACATCTCAAACATAGTGCATAGAAGCAGGATCCTAAGACTGGACAGACATAATGTTCCAGTATCTGCCGCGCGGTACTGTATTTGCGTGCATCTAGATGTTGAATTCTGTCATTACTAGTGTTGTCATGTCCAAGTTTCCTAGTGATGGTATGAGCTAGGCCGCGCATCGAAAGGAAAAAGAGGGGACCGAATCCACGAAGGGCGGCGACCGCCTAGTGGTTCGGGCTGACCAATAGCATCACGAACCTAGGACCAAGGTAAGGTGCCGAGTAGGGCCCGAAGGCAACAGGCATGAGTAATAGCCCGAGCCTCACGAGTGCTCCCATCATTCTTGCGCGGAATGCTCCTTGCATTTGTCATGTTCCACCTCCGATTGTATTGTTGTAGGTGCAGAAAACTAGGTAGGTCTTTTTCGTCATTTTTCATCAAATAGCCATTCCCGTAGAGTGAGCAAACCAGAGATCGTCCGCAAGGCTTAACGTGCCTTCATCAACAATCTAGACACCATTACCATAGTGCCTTTAGCATTGACAGCGCCCGCAAATCTAGAAACAGTTTTGGCAGGAGCTGAGGAGCATGCGGGACGGTATGATTGGAAGCAAGCACTAGAAACTTACGACAACTTTCTGCATTCCTCTGTTGACGAATGCTCGATTGAGCGAGCTAGAATTCTAGAGTCCTCGGCCTACGCCATGTTCAAATGGGGCTTGCAAGCCTCAAATCAAGACATTTTTCGGGATAATGTCCAGAGAGCCGTTGAAAGATATCGTCGGGCCCAGATATCCTACACGACCTTGGGTTTCAAGGGACAAGCTTTGCGTTGCGAAGCTATGCTCTCGCATCTGAAGTATTGGCTCGCTATCGACCCAGAAGAACGCAAGAAGCACCTAGACGAATCATGGACTCTAGCAACTCTTGCGTTACAAAGCCTAGAGGATAGTTCAGAGGCCAGAGAATATGGCG
Source organism: Candidatus Bathyarchaeota archaeon (assembly GCA_005888695.1). The sequence goes on along the minus strand of VBBH01000194.1, from coordinate 19,927 downwards.
TAACGTACAATCAGCTTAGCCAAAACGCCGGGCTCCTAGTCGCAATGGAGCCCGATGCACGCATCAGAGAAGCAACGCTTCGGAAGGCCCATGAGCTAGCGGAGAAGACAGTAGGCTTCCTGGCAAAGATAGGAAACTCGGCCGATCTTGCAAGAGCCTACATAAAAGCCGCCGCATTCCTCAGCGCACTCGCGACGCTATTCACAGATGATGAGACGGGCGAAAGATATTTTCGCCAAGCTAGGGATTACTGGAAGCAAGCCCAAGGAATCTCGGAAGAGACTGCCCTCCTGGAATTGACTAGCTTCGTCCCGGTTGAAGGAATCCAATTCACCGACTGGGAGATCGCCACAGTATTATCAAATCTGAAGAAGACTCTTGCTTACGCTGAGCCCACTGCAGACAACTTTCTCATCGGAATTGTAAATGACTGGCTCGCCGGCGTCTCCTTCTTTCACGCGTTTGCCGTAGAAGACCCTGCGGAAAAGAAGAGAATGGCCGACACGGCCCTGCAACATGCAGAAATGGCCAGATCTAGATATTCCACGATAGACTTCCAGAGCCCAAGAGCCGACGCGTTCTGGATCACTTCTCCTGTGTGCGAGTACAATTGGGGCTTAGCTACATGGGAATTTGATGCGGCAAAGAAACGACTATTACTCGACCGCGCCGTCGAAGCGGGCCCTCACGGGTTGAAGCTGGCCGAGGCCTCTGGGTTCATCGGCGCAATCTTGCTCGCGCATCATGCCTACGCGAAGGCACTGGCGGCGAGGGCTGACATAGAGCATAGCGTCATGCGGAAGAAGGAACTTCTGGAGACGGCCCTCAAACAACGGCAGGCATCCCTGGCAATCACGGATGCCACAGCACCCTCCAAGTTGTGGGAACGTGGCACCATGCGAAACTATCTCGCCGATTTGGAATCACAGCTCTCAGATCTGGCCGACAAAGGCGCTAGGCAGAGATTGCTCAAGGACGCGATTGTCAACAAGCAGGAGGGGTTGGCGCTTTGCACTAGATACGTGGAATCAACAAAGTCTCCAAATCTTCCGGACTTGGCGAGCTTGGGCCGTCGAAGGTACGAACTCGGAGAACTACTAGAACGACAATATCGTGAAAACGAAAAAAGCGAGACGCTGCAGAAGGGAGCCGATGCCTTCGATGCGTCCATCGGGTACTTCCAGAAATTGGCTATGTCAAGCCGTATCGCGGAGAGTTACTGGAAGGCAGCTCACCTCTACGACCTGTTGAACGATCATACAAAGGCCAGCCGCTATTTCTCACAAGCATCGGACAATTACAAGACCGCAGCCGAGAAGAACCCGCAACTGGAAGGGATTTACCTAGACTCTGCAAGTTACATGGACGCTTGGGCCTCGATAGAGAACGCAAGACGTCATCATGACGAGGAACGATATCTTGATGCTGCGCAGGACTATGAAAAGGCTGTAGTCACTCTCCAAGGAACGAGCGCTTGGAGCCACCTCTCATCACACTATCTCGGTTGTGCTCTCCTTGAGAAAGCGGAAGCTCAATCTCGGGCTGAAGAATTTCAAGAATCGCAGGCATCCTCCATCCACGCAACCCAATCATTCCATGAAGCCGCGGAGAGGCTGACAAAGAGGATCGTGGACACCGGAGACAACGGAGAAAGCAAAGAACTGGATGATTGGTTGAAGGTTACAAGAGGACGAGAAGAATATTCCCTTGCCAAAGCAGTTTTGGAGGAGGCAAAGCTGCTTGACCAGAGAGAAGAGAAGAACGCTAGCCGAATGAAGTATCTTGAAGCATCAAGATTGTTCAGAAATGTAGCATCACATGCCGAGAACGTCACATCAAGCAAGGAAATGGAGAGCCTGGCATTGTTTTGCGACGCATGGGCGAAAATGAAAGAGGCCGAAATATCATCGTCACCAGAACTATACGATAACGCGGCAAGTCTATTCACCGAGGCGGGAAACATCTCCGCTGAACGAACGCAACGCAACTTGGCTCTAGCCAATTCCTCCATCTGCAAAGCCATGGGATTAGGCACAAAATTTCGGCAAACTAGAGAAGCAGCAATCTATGGAACGATCAAGAATCATCTCGAGACAGCAGGCGACTATTACGAGGAGGCAGGTCTCAAGAAAGCTAGCGACTGGACACGTGCCACGCAGAAGTTCTTTGACTCTCTAATGTACATGGCCGAGGCGGAAAGAAGCACAGACAAGAAAGCTGAGTTATACCAATTCGCAGAGAAACACCTAGACACTGCCCGCGCACTCTATGCAAAAGCAGGCTTTGCAAGGGAAGAATCCGAAGCCAAGAAGCTGTTGACCCGTGCAAGAGAAGGTAGAGACTTGCTTTCGCCCATGACGGCGTTGGGAGAGAACAGGATTGTCTTTCAGGGACCCGCACCGGCGTCCCTACTACGGGACCAACCCCTCGGCCTGGAACGACGTCCCACCCCTAACATCATTGGGAGGGTAAAGGTAGCTGATACAATTCTGAATGTAGGCTCTACCACGACGGCCGAGCTTGAGATGACCAACGTTGGCAAGGTCTCCGCCGTCCTGATCGGTCTGGATGAGATCGCGCCGCGAGGTCTACAGGTCTCACATCAGCAACTATCCCAGCGCGACGATCGGGACTGGCTGGACCTGAACGGGAAGAAGCTGGACTCTTTGAAGAGTTACACAGTAAAGATCACGCTTGCCTGTGGACGCAAAGGAATCTTTGAACTGCATCCAAGAGTCGTAATCGCTGATGACAGGGGCAACCGGGGATTCTCGGAATTCGAGCCAGCCGCACTCGTAGTAGAAGAAGAGGAGCTGCCTGGAAAAGCACAGGCGAATGCACTCCAGAAGCTGGAGGGCCGCGGCTTCGAGGCTCCAAAGGATTGGTTTGAGACTCCGAGAGGAAAGCAGGTGATTGAACTGCTGGCGAGGGAGTTCTTGAGAGATTATGTCTCCAAAGGCTTGTATGCGGAGAAGGCGGGTTGGAGGAGTTTGATGGACCTGGTAAGAGAATTGAGTATTCCGAGGTCAGCATTCTACGGAAGAGATGGGAGAGACGGTGCGGTTCTTGCCGAATTAGACCGGAGGGGCCTCTTGGAGAGGCGGATCTTTCCCGAGGAAAGAGGAAGAGGCGGGGCGGTCACCAAGGTACGCGTGGCCTACCATAATCCCTCAGTTAGGGAGCTGGTGAGGAAGGAAATAATCGAGGCACTCTGAATTCTCTCGGTGAAAAAGAACCATGTATTTTTCAGCACTACAGTCGGTCTCAAGGCTTCAAACATGAGCGGAAAGAAGAATTTGAAAAGTCAAAGAGCTGAAACTGTGTCCGGTAGCCGTCCCGGAAAATCCTCCTCTCGACTTGAACGCGTCGCCATTCCTGAGACATCCAAATCCAGACAGTCCGGAAAATCGAGGCGAGCCAGGCCCCCGGAAAAAATCCGAGCAGCGAGCAAGATTGTCATAAGCGTGAGTCTACTAATCCTATTGACCCTAGGATTTACCTCGGTATTGGCTGGGCTTGAACTCCAGCATCCATTCGCAAGCTCTCAATCCCAGTCTCAGACTCTACTGGCGCACCGTCTAATATCAATCCAGGGAGACTCCGGATTCACAGCCGACCAAGGCGTCACGGGGGGAACGGGGACTACCTCTGACCCTTACATCATTCAGGGTTGGTCTATAGACCTCTCCCCATATCAAACGGTCTCTTTTCCACCGCGCGCTGGAATCTCGATTGAACGGACCACCGCTCAATTTGTTATCAGAAACGTCAAGGTTTCTGGAGGACTTAGCGCATTAGCATCCATCGGTGTAACGACACCCTGTTATTTCTCTAAGAACGGAATCCCCGGGATAATGCTATCTCATGTCCAGAACGGAATAGTTCAGAACTCCGAGAGCGACCAGAACTCGGTCGGCGTTTATCTCGACCATTCGACCTCTAACTCAATCACCAACAACGTATTGCAAGGGAACGAGTGTGGAGTCTACCTGCTTGTGTCTAACTACAATACGATCTCATTCAACGCTGCAACGGGCTTATGCTGCAACCCGCTCACCTGGGAGAACGGCTTCAGTTTTCATCTCTTCGGGTCTTCAAACAACACTATTTCTTACAACAAGGCCTACAACGCTGCGATTGGATTCACTGTCTCTGCCATCCGAACCACCAATATTATTGATTTCCGAGCGACCGGCAACACCCTGGCCAACAATACTGCTTCGTATTCCCAGAATGATGGATTCTTCCTGAACGAGACCGACCATAACATCCTCGAATCTAACACGGCCGAGAACACGATTGGAGCATATGGCGCAGATGGTGTCGGGTTCAACTTCGAATACACAATCGGGGAAGTCGTGATGGGCAATTCTGCAATAGACAATAGATGGGGCGGATTCCTCCTTCAGGCCTCAACTGAGAACTTGCTCATATCCAATACGGCCACGGGAGGCACCATACCGGGGATACCGGCTTATGGAGCAGGGTTCAGCTTCTTGAAAGCTGACCTGAACACCCTGATTTCGAACGTCGCTTATATCAACCAGAAGGGATTCGACTTAACGACTTCCTCTTTTCACAACCGGTTCACTAGGAACATTGCACACGATAACGGTATCGGATTCGTCATGGAGATCGGATCCGACGTGAACGTTTTCGACTTCAACCAGGTCTACAGGAACACAGAAGGGTTCAGTGTAGATACCGCATCGGCAGGCAACGGTGGCTCAGGTGAGACTTTTGCGTACAACACTGTCAGGGATAACGCCCAGGGTTTTTCCGTTGGCACTTCGGAAAACCAGACTATACTCGGGAACCTAGTCTTTGACAATAACGTACCCTTCGCAATTGATGGGGTCATCATCATGGACAGCACAGGGATCTCTCTACAGGGAGTCATCAAAAGCAAGATCTCATCGAACATCGTCATCAACAACCCTGTCGGGATCGAGACTGGCGCTGGAATCCTTCAGGGGGGAGGAAACAGCATCTACAACAACTTCCTGAGCAATCCTGAGAACGCGAACGTAGACCCTACCGTGCCTGATAACTGGAACGTGGCAGAGAGACCCGGAACAAACGTGATTGGGGGCCCGTCCATTGGAGGAAACTTCTGGAGCGATTATACTGGAACAGACACAAACAATGATGGGATCGGAGATTCAGCCTACTATCCCCAGACCTGCGTAAGCGGCTTGTGCAGCAGGTGGGGACAAACAACAGGAATAAATGTAGACCATCTACCTCTTGTCTTTGCACCTTCGTCCGGAACCACACCAGACTTTACCCTAGTCACCCCGCCGAGTTTTACTGTCGACCAGGCCTCGAACGGCACGTTCGTACTCGCACTTGTGAGCAGGAACGCCTTCTCGGGTACAATCACCCTGTCAGCAACAACATCTCCCAGCATGGCTAATGGTCCACAAATCGGCTTGAACCCGTCCACAATCAATCTCGCCGCCGGGGGAACAATGGCCTCGGCCGTCAACGTGACTAGCACCTTTGTCCCGGGCACCTACAACGTCGACATAAAAGCCACAACCCCAACAACCAGCCACACTAAGACCCTACAGTTGACCATTGCCGCGGTCTCCCACCCAAGCCCGACAATCACTACAGTTGTCTGTACTCCACCCACGGTCGCACTCAATCACGCAACAAGCTGCACCGCGACAGTGGCCGACATCAACTTGGCCGCGTCGACCTCTCCAACGGGAACCGTTACGTTCACTCCAGGTGGCAATTGCACTCTGAACGGTACGGGTCCATCCTCATCATGTTCAGTCAGCATAACCCCGTCGACATCTGGCACGATTCAAATCTCCGCCACCTACCTGGGTAGCGCAACTGATGCGATGAGCACAGGAGGGACGATCATTACTGTAACGATCAGGACAAGCATCACAACAGTGACATGCACCCCGGCAACGGTAATCGTCAACCAGGCGTCAACCTGCACGGCAACGGTAACGGACACTTCGCAAGGGACAACCAGCACTCCAACAAGCACTGTAACTTGGACCACAACGAACTCCGGTACATTTAGCGCGATGACCTGCACCCTAGCTGGCACATACGCCTCCGCCAGTTGCTACGTAACCTACACGCCTGCCACGACTGGTTCTCACAAGATCACTGGTAGCTACGGTGGAGACACGACTCACCCGATGAGTTCCGGCAACTTCCCAATTTCTGTAGGCGCACGTACAACCACTACAGCCGTCGCTTGTACCCCGTCCATCCCGGTCATCGGCCAAGCCACCTCGTGCACAGCAACGGTCGCAGACAATGCTCCAGGAACTATCAGTACACCCACAGGAACTGTAACCTTCAGTGTCACTGGGGGATGGCGGGCAAGCGCAGTACCTCAACGGTAGTCTCGTGTATGTCCCCAGTGGTGGTTGGCCAGGGGACTACGTGTTCTGCGACGGTGACCGATACTTCACCTGTTCAATCGAGTACGCCGACTGGCATCGTCAACTTCGTGAGTTCGGGAGCTGTTGGAACCTTCAGCTCAAACGCGTGCACTCTTGCCAGTGGGACTTGCTCAGTCACGTTCACACCGTCTGCCTCAGGCGACACAACTGTCAATGGCAATTATGCTGGAGACGCAGCCCACGGAACGAGTACTGGTAGCTCAACTGTGACTGTCAATCTCCGCGCGACCGGACTAGCGGTCTATTGCGATCCCGTCTCGGTCGTCGCTGGTACGGTCACGACCTGCAGGGTCGCGGTCACGGATGAGTCCGCTGGTACGGCGACTGGTACTCTGGCGAGCACGCCCACCGGCGCGGTTGCACTGACGAGCAGCGGAGACGGGGCCTTCAGCGAAGCTTCATGTAACCTTACGGGAGCTGGACCCTCGTCCTTCTGTTCAGTAACTTACACCCCTTCAGGGACGATGCTCAGGACTGACACGATAACAGCATCGTACAGTGGAGACTCGTCCCATGGCACCAGCACCAACACGGCCCAAGTCAATGTAACGATCCCAAGCAATCCCTTCGACTATACGTTATCCGTGAACCCCAATACTGCCTCTATTGTCGTAGGCGGCTCTACCAGCTTCACTATCACCGCGACCCTCACTGGTGGCACCGGTCAACCCGTGAACTTAATCGGGTCAATCTCACCCCAACTCATGGTATGTCAGCCAGTCTATGATGTCAGTCCCTGCGGCACTGTCACACTCTCCTCGCCCAGCGTTACACCCACCTCTGCGGGAGCGACATCCACGGTGACGATTTCGACTACGAATATTGTTCCCCCTGGAACTTACACGCTGACCATCACTGGCTCCCCCAGCGGCGTTTCCTTGCACTCCGCCGTGTTCACTCTCACGGTAAGAGGAGCTGGGCCCGTCAGCACCTCTGTCGGTGTAGTCTGTCCTCCCGGCTCTGCAATGATTTGTAGCTCATCTTCCTGCGCTGCGACAGTGACAGGTTCTTCTCCCACAGGACTCGTCACATTTTCAGCGGTCGGGTCGAACGGTGGTATGGTCGTGCTTACGGCTTCTTCATGCACCCTATACTCAGGAAGTTGTTCGGTCTCGCTAAGAGGCTTGTCGGCAGGAACCGTCACCGTCACAGCCGTCTACTCCGGCGATACAAACAACCTAGGAAGTTCGGGCTCGGCCAGTTTTGCGGTGCAGAAGCCAGCCAACGCCGTTGCTTCGAACAGCGCATCGTCCACCCTATTCGGGGGGAAGGTTTCAACAGACCAGACATCGGTCACGGGTGTATCTGTGAGTATAACCGGCTCGACCACAGCCGACGGTACGAGCGTCACCATGGTCACCCAACACTTGAGCAGCCTGAGCACAGGCGTGGGCCCAATTAGTCTCAACAATGCGGCCTACTATGATGTGTTGGTCAGCGGAGTGTCGAACGGGAATGCGGCCGTCTGCATCACCGATCAATCGGCTGGTTCTGCGACTACCATGATGTACTGGGACGGTAAAGGATGGGTGAACGCTTCCGGCGTGTCAGTGGTGGTGGGGTCGCAAGTTTGTGGGACGATCCCGGTCTCAGCATTGACTGGGACGAACGTAGTCGTTGGCGATATGCCCCCGACACCTCTCAGTCCAACCCTCCTCGTGATAATTGGATTGATCGTTGTTGCCGCTGTCGCCACCGCCGTTCTTGTCCTCTCAAGGAGAAAAAAGACGACCCGGAATCCTCTGCAGTAGACGACCTCGGAGTTATCGGGTCGCCACTTCATGTGGGTCGCAGCAAAGAAGTGCGTTACTGAGACGACCGCGCTAGAGACTGCTGGGGCGTCCATCACGCTGCACGTGAATGGCAACTTCAATACCGTTAGCGTGAACGGTTGACGGACATATCTAGCGGTTACAGGGGGACTTTGACACGCTCAATGTCTAGCATACGGGTTTGCTCTGTCAAGCTGTGACCGGAAACGCGAACACCGTCAACCAGTAATCCATTCTTACAGAGTATGATGAAGAATTCTTGTCACTGCTGGTGCTGTCATGTTACAGCTCTCAATTTCATGCAATTGTTCTACTATGGGGTTGTCGGGACCCCTGGCTGTTGTACGAGAGGATTCTGCTTACCAATTGTGAGGATTTCGACCAGTCGAGGTATCCCCCTGAGCCTCCGCGGAAAGACGTGGTGTGCAATGGCGAAATCATCTCGTGTGAAGATTGAGAATTTTCTATTCATCAGGATCAGGGAGGAGACGAATATTGTGATTATTACTGGTAGCCTTTGAATCGCTGTTAGATCATAGACGTGCATAAGGATCTGGTCGGCTGCTACGCGAGGTGATCTCAACCTAAGAGATGAATTGTTCCCCATCCAAAAAACAGAGTCATAAGCAAAATTCCCGACGATTACGGGTAATGATCTTGTACAGACATATCCGGTTGAGACTGATTCATCTGTAAATATTTCCTGAGAAAAACGGTCTTGAATGTCTGATAGATCCCAGTGGCCTCGTAGGGCTCGTCGATCATGGGCTTGTTGTCCCACATTGTGTTGAGTATCTGGATCATCTCCTGTGTCCCGGTCTGGTTGCCGGCTCTATTGTATTCTAGGGGTGTGTAGACGGCGATGAGTCGCCAACCCCATCTTTCCTTCTTGTTGGCGATCTACCGGTTTTGACTCGACAGGTATCTAGAGATTGCATTTTCAATATGTGTGCATCTTCTGTCCAGCAACGCTTAACATTCGTTCGTGAGGTACGAGATTGAAAATTAATTGGACAGGAATAACCCTACCACAAGTCGCCTTATTTCGATTCTGACGTTCGGTTCCCTCTTTCCAATCCTGTTCTTCAGAATCACAGATCCCCAGGGCACAATATTCTGGTTCTATTCCGTCTTGATGACTGGATTCATCATTCTAACTTATGTCATGACGAAGGGTTACGTTCCGAAACCTGATGTGGGCTATCGGCCCGAGGTGAGCGTGATTATTCCGGCTAAGGATGAGGAGGAGGCGATCGAGGAAACACTTGCAAGAGTCTTTCGCGCTGATTATCCAGTGTCGAAACTAGAAGTCATCGCAGTAGACGATGGAAGTACTGATCGAACGTGGGACCGACTACAGAAAGTGAGAAACCGTCTGGGAGTCGGTGATCGATTGACTCTCATCAGGAATGCGACGAACAAGGGTAAGCGGGCGGCGATGGCCATTGGGGTTAGGAAAGCCAGGGGGGAGATCCTGGTTTGTATTGACAGCGATAGTTTTGTTGATAGAGACGCAATCAAACTGTTGGTTCAACCATTCACCGATCCTACCGTGGTCGGGGTCTGTGGTCATGGTGCGGCGGCCAATACAGATGAGGGAGTGCTGCCGAAGCTTCAGCATTATTGGTATCAGGTCATGTTCAGGATTTTCAAAGGGATGGAGTCACGATTTGCGAGCGTAACCTGCTGCTCGGGATTGTTATCGGCGTATCGAAGGAACATGGTCCTTGCTGTTCTGGATGACTGGTTGAATCAGACGTTCATGGGACGACCGATGCTTATCGGTGATGATAGGGAAATGACAAATCTGGTCTTGAAGGGGACCGAGGGCAAGTTTGTGCGTTCATCCAGCGATGGGAGGCTAATTCCAGTCTTGCCATTGTCGGCTCGAGATGCGAAGGTGGTGTATCAATCAAACGCCGTAGCATATACAATCGTCCCGACGAAATTGCCTGAGTTCTTACGGCAACAGCTTCGATGGAAGAGGTCGCACATTCATGGTTGCATTAATGCGAGCAAGTTCATGTGGAGGAAACCATTGCCTGCTGCCGCTTCCTTCTACCTGTATCAGTTTCTGGTTTACATGAGCACAATTGTAAGTGTCATCTGGCTGGTCGTGCGTCCTTTGCAGGGAGATGCTCTTTCTGGCCTTGTGTTTCTAGCGGGCAACATGTATGTCGCGTTTCTTTCAGGACTGAATGTTTGGAAGCTGTCGAAAGCGCCGAAAGAAGCGATTCCTTACACCGTTGGATTCGTCTTCATCTCAGTATTCCTGTCTCTGACAGTATTGATCTATGGATGGCTGACACCGTGGAAGGGAGGATGGATCACCAGAACCGCTCAAGGGACAAATCCTGAGGAAGAGACCTTGTCTCATCCTACTCCACTTATCCGAACTAATCTTTCAGGTGAAAGCAATCCGACACCTTAGAGTACTGTTTGCCTTCGGAATTCTCTCTCTCGTAATCCCGGTACACGCTTTTCCATTTGCTTCGCCTAGCCTTCCTGTTGGAATGGTTAGTTTCACGTTTGATGATGGTAGAGATGGGCAGAGGACGATTGCCGCGGACCTTCTAGGCTCGTACAGTATTCAGGCTACGGCTTTCGATTATGTTTCTAGTCTTGCGAAGGGTCGAGGTTTCATGACACTTACCCAGCTGAGGGAGCTGAAGGATGTTTATGGATGGGAGATTGGTGATCACACTTACACTCATCCCAATCTGGACAGCATGACGGGGCAACAGTTGCAACAGGAGATCGTTGGGTCGAAGACTGAGTTTACCAAGCTTGGTTTCGACGTCACGACCTTTGCTTATCCATTCAGTCATGGTCAGGGGAACGGAGCCGTGACCCGTCTGATTAGGCAGAATTATCTCGGGGCTCGATCGGCCGCAACCAGTCAGAGGGCTTACCTTTACGACGGCTCGTCTGACGTTTACAGCATTGTTGCGAACAATGTTGCTAACACAATAACTCCGGGGACGGTGGAGGGGTGGATTGATCGGGCTGTTTCACAGAGGAAGCTTCTGGTTCTGTTGTTTCATCAGATTGTAGAGGACAACGCCTCCTTCGACACGTTCTACCTGGCTGCCGACTTGAGCGTAATTGTTTCCTATGTGCATGAGAAGATTGTTCAGGGAGTGCTGGAGGCGGCCTCCTTCGGGCAGAGCATCGAGACGTTATCCAAGGCAGGGACGACAAACGTTGCGTCTCTTGTCCCAATGGAAGGGTTGTTTTTCGGAATCATTGGAATTGTAGTTGGGGGATTAGTCAGCGTCATGATGCTTCGCATCCGAACAACACCTAAGAGGCGGCTTCCCAGCGACGGTCACATACACTGCCAAAGTCACAACACCGTCATGATCCCACGGGCCGGCTGAGATTGGAGACTCGTACGCGCTTGTTTGGTCATCTGATCAGAGGAGCTGGTTTCAGCAGGTGAAATCTAATCGGGTTATTCCCGGAGTGCTAATCGTTACCGGGGTATAGCAGCCGCCAGGGTTACTAGTATCCCAGATTACATCGACATGAGCCAGATATTGCACTGTGAGAGTCAAATTTGCCTGGTAGAACCCGGAACCGACGCTGACCTTCACGATCACACACTCACTCTCACTACTCACAGTGAGGAGTAAGAACTATGGGCTCGTGCTATTGCATTGCTGAAATTGAGGAGAGAAATGAATCCGAAAGCTCTATTGCTGTTCACATTCATAGTGAACTGTGTCGCCCTAGTCGTTAGCATCCTCTTCCTTCTAATGGGACCGTTAGAGCTTCGATGGATCTTCGCCGTGTGGAGCGTCACATCCAGCATGCTCCTCTACTTTATCGCCAAGACCTACCGGGACATTAGGCGACGACAAATGATCAACCGATGGATCCTCAAATGAGGAATCATGTCATTGCCGGGTACTGTCATATCCAGCCTTCCTGCTGATGAGAGGTGCAAGACCGCTCAAGTGTATTGGGAATGAGGCACGCCGGTGGGAAGTGCGACTATACGCGCATAAGATTGTGCCTGAAAGACGAGGAAAAGGTATCGTGAATCTACCAAGTGCGTAAGAAAGCATAGGGATCTCCTTTCCAAGAATCAATAATCCGCCGGCGCCATACACCGAATAGCCCCTCCCGACAAAATCGCTAACTCTCCATCTGCTAATGTGACTTTGAAAGAGATTGTCGTCGTAAGGGTCCTGTCTGAAGAATCTGTTCGGCGTGGATACTATCACCATGCGACTCACACGCTCGAGCTCTTCTAGAAGTCGGACACCATCTTCCTTCGGCAGGTGCTCAATCACCTCCAGCGACGTAGCCAAATCGAATTCATCAGATTTGAATGGAAGAGGGAATTTTCTCAGGTCGTGTTCGATTAGCTGATCATACATGCCGGTCCTTCTGCAGAACTGCAGGTATGGATCGAAACCGTCGATCCCTACGACTCTATTTGGCTCGCGATAAATCCGAGCTAATGCGCCAACTATTCCTCGGCCACATCCTGCGTCCAAGACACTTTCCAAGTCCCTGGGCACGAAGTGAAGGAACAAGTCGAGAAAAGAATGAGTCCAAGTCACTTCGGGCCGACCTAGATCGGAATTATTGCTTCGATAATGCGTGAGCTGCGCACCACGGCTCAGTTAAGAGTCACCTTGGCTACCTTCAACTCTTGATTCATGACCCAGAGTAGAGACGTTGAACATGCTAGGTAACAAACGATTTCTCAGTTTATAATTCAGATAGGCTTCGTTGGCAATATTTCGGAATCTTCTAGTTATGTTCCAGGATCCAAGGGACGCCCCGGTCATAGTACCAATCTCGAAATGGACAAAAGAATGGGGACCATTTGAATTTGCGAACTGCAAAAAGAGGTCGACATCCTCCACTCCGTTTATGTAAGTTTCATCAAATAATTTCCCATGCGACTTTCTTACGAAGTTAGCGTTGAAGATGGAGAAGGCGGCCCCGTTCAGAAACCTGAACAGTATTTTGTACAAGAAACTAAATCTCGCTCTCTGGTCAGCTATTATGAAGTCAGCATGAAATTTTTTCTCTATTTGAATCTGTCTACGCCAATATCCACCTGCCAAAGCGTATAACCCGTTTCTTGCATAAGTCGATCTCGCGATGGCCATGCAGTAAGAGTTTCTCGCAATCCCCAGAGAGTAGGAGTGGTGACGTCCGGGGGGTTGTGCAAATACAACATCGCTGGCTAGGTGATTCTTGTTTGACAAACCAGTCACCAAGGCGGAGATATTGTCGATTTGGATTACATCATCATTTGAAAGAACTATCCACTTCGGATTGTAACTTAAGGCATGACTCAATCCCAGGTTACAGTTCCTAGAATAATTGAAGTAAGGCTCTCCTATTCCGCTTTCTACGAATACTATCTGTAATCCTCTGAAGATTTCCTTGCATGAACTTGCGAGTTTACCATTGAAATCGGTTGTGGGAATAACCACGACAATATCTCGGTTTCCATCTACGGGTTGAATATTCGCGCGGCCGCTGGGTCTATTTTTCATCCAGCCTATCAAAGACTTGGAGTCTTCGAATGAACTGTAGAATTTGATCAAGTCATGCGGGTCAGAGCTGATGAGAAGACGGTTAAGATCAGAAGACTCGTCTTGACTCAGCTTGTCTTCAAACTCCTCAAGCAAGCATTCAATTCTTCATTAGCGAGTGCATAGACAGTTAATTGCTTGGGTAAAGCGCTGGAAAACGCGACTTTTTGGGGATTTCCAAGAGATGGAAAGGTCAATTTGAAAGTAAAACGGGGTATGCGTAGACTAGGCCGGTGACTCCTCTCACTGGAAAGACACGATAGCCGTTTTCGAGAAGGTATTGTATAATGTCATCGGAAACCGTCTATTCCTAGAAAGCCTGATTTTGGGGAGAATCACGCATTACCGCCCTTCCCACGTCTTGTCAGAATCAGCGCCTAGGTCATACTGGGAGTGAGTCTAGGGGTTTGCGCAAACTCAAGTATGTTTAGTAAATAATCAAAACCGTCGTCATCCCTACTTGTGGCTCTCCTCTTGGCCAGATCCTCGAGGTATTTCTTGGTAACAGGTTTTGCGCGCATTATTTTTACGATCTCATAAAGGAATGCGCGAAAGTTCATTTTTGGCTGTTTTGCAAAATGATTCAGGTACGCGCTGGTAATAGGTCTTGCATGCATTGCACTCAAAACCTCAAGAAGGAGAATATGGATAGTGTGCCACTTTACAAGAAGACCCATTACAAATTGCAGGGTTTGATCACGGAGAAGGCCGGTCCTTGAGGCGAAAATGGGAACTCTGATAGCCTGTGCCTGCTTGGCTTGAAAACTATTCAAAGCAATTATTGGCTTATGGAAAGACTTAGCGAAAGTCATAGTTCCTGAGGCCGACAAGGTGCTCATGTGTGCGAAGATGAAATGGCTACATTCACTCATCTCTTCTATCAGTCTCCCCTCGCTCACCATCTGTCCACTAAGCACCTTGATCTTATCAGTGGACAATTTCCGAAGCTTTCCAACCGCGGTTTCAGTCTAGTCTGTAATTGTTTCAGTGTTAACAATGCTGGTTACAATCTTGGCTTTGACGTCCAACTTTTTCGCAAGTTTTATCACTTCCTCTATTCGCTTGCTTCTGAAGCCGAAGCCAAATGTACCTAGACAGATTTGCTCAGTGGCTTTGTCCTTTACTTGTAGATTATACGAGGCATGCGGTGCAATAACATAATCATCAACTCCGTCGTATTCTGCAATTTCGCTTGCCTTACATATCAGAACGCTGTTTCTAGCGACGTACTGTTTGAACCCACGGGAGTCGAGTATACTATCATGGTATTCGGTGTAAACCTCTTTGCCCAGACATCGTAGTTCGCCAATTATTGCGGGTAACTCGCGTGACCGGCTCAATCCATGAGCTGCTTCGATCAAAACCTTGCTGTAATTGGTCTGCGCTGCACTGTAGGTCAGTTCGGATTCAATCCCTGCTTCAGAAAATCTCCGAAGGAGAAGATTTGAATAAATGGATATTCCGCCCTGCTCGGTTGGCTGACAAGGCAACAAAATGCTAACTCCAAAGTGACGTCCGCCTCCTCTAGGGCTATCGTGTTCTGCTTGGAAAACCATGAATGCAAAAGTGTAATGGACCCCTAGATGTTTTATCGGCGCATCTCTATTCTGATACGACCTTAGCTTGTCCACGTCAAACAGAGGAACAAACCCCTTCCTCCTGGCCGAATCGATGAAATCTAGCAACTCGTCTTTCGAGAATATGTTCCAACTCCGCCTCCCAAGTTTTTGTCCAATTCGGTTAGCGGTCGTCAAGGAGATTTTCTCGGGATAGAAATCAGTGCTAATGATGAGCGGAGAACCCGGTTTTAAGATCCGGTGAGTCTCGGCCAGGAACTTATCCTGACCGACGCCATGTTCTATTACGCTCAAACAAACAGCGCAATCAAAGAAGCTTTTTGGAAGGTGTGTACTCTCTATGTTTCCCCAGGAATATCTTATCCGATTGTAGTTAGCGTCGTTATAGATGTCGGCGTTCTTGTCGATTCCGTATAGTTTCTGGTATCCCAAATTGTCCAACATTTGCAACGACGTGTCATGGTATGCTCCCAAGTTGATTATTCTGTCACTCTGACCGATTCCAAGTTCCTTGATGGCTTGAACCGTATTGATGCAATCAAAGGCGTCATTCCAATCATAGACGCTCTCAAGCCCCGATTGTCTGAGTTGATGTTGGTAGGACTCCAGTTCTCCAGACTTCAGTATCTTCATCATGTTAGGGAGGTCGGAATCTACTTCCACTGATTGTGTTGTTATCAAAGGCATCCCTTCAGAAGGTTATAGAACGGGCTAATTATTGCGACTGACGTGTGAAGCAAGTCCGAAAAATACGGTGCCCAGTGGCGAGGGGTGTTGGACAGCGGCTTTTTGGGGGATACTCCAGAGATCGAAGGATCAATTTGAAAGGGCCGAGTCCTCCCTAGCTAATCTGACCATGTTTAACCCGTCAATCAGTCCACGAGTGTAGGCGGAGGCTCCTCTCCGGTCGCTGGCGTTACTCTGCTTCAAGATCATCATAATGTGGGATAGGGCGATGAGGGGAAGAAAGGCCACCGTGAATATCACGAACCTCCATGGACCTGCATACTTCCGCATGAACAAGATACGACTCCGCGCAACGTGGTAAGCACGCCTGCTTGAAGGCATGTGTAAATTGCGTGTGCCTCGATAGGGCCACTTCCTCACTGGGACGTCATGCCATATGATTGCTTTCGGGACCATAATTGCATCGAAGCCTTTCCGAGCCGCTCTCTCGCAGAAGTCTGCTTCCCCCAGATGTTGGACGAATTCCACATGGTCAAAGCCTCCCACGTCGTCAAACACTCGCTTCCTGATCATGAAAGCATTAGGAATATCATCCGTCAGGTAACAGTTCTTCGAGCCGTCGGGCTTTTCAACAGAAAACTTGGTGAAACTTGTTAACAAGTTCCGACTTACACCACTACACCAAACCTGTTCGGGGGCGCGCAGGTAATACATTATCGGTCCCGCGATGCCAGCGTGAGGATTGTCGGAGATTGCTTTGACAAGTTCTCCTATTGCGTTAGGATGCACGACGTTATCGTCATCGACTAGGAAGACGAGCTCGCCTTTTGCATGCTTGCAACCAGCGTTTCTTGAGCCGGAGACCATCTGCTCACGATCGAGTCCGATCAGCTTGACGTTCGGAAACAGGGCGGAGAGATGTTGAAAGGTTCCATCTGTTGACGCATCGTCAACGACAATGACTTCAAAATGCGGATAACTGCTGTGAAGTACGCTTTCAACACACTTTGTTACGGCATTCTTTCTGTTGTGGGTGGGAACGACGACTGATACGAGCGGGATGTTCGAGACTTCTTGATGCGGACTCATCAAGCTACGTTCCTAACAGAGGCAGCTTGTTTGGCTACCTTACGGTAAATGTGGTGGAGGCCGTAGCTATGGGATATACAAGTACGAAGGTGGCCGTTACATGATAAGTGCCTGTTGCAGAGGTTGAGGCGGTTCCGGCAAACGGTTGAGTGAACGGATAGATGACCGAGACCTGACCATTTCCGGCGGAGTTGGTTGTTATGGTAGTGGTTTTCGATCCAGAAATCCCGCTTCCAGTGGGACCTGTCACCATTATTGTCACGGTGATTTTGGCGTTTGGAAATGAGTGGGTTATCTTCGCTGTCAACTGTAGAGTTGAGCCTTGCTTGACATTGGATGGCGAGGCACTGATGCTGACGGAGTTGCTTAGACCAACTGAGGCGGAGTTGTTGATGCCGGTCGCGAATAGTGAATCGTTTGCGATAAACGCTAGGAAAGACACTGCTACCGCAAGACCTCCGTTAACCTCGGTGATGCTTCTCTTAAGGCTTCTCGGGGATTTACATGGCTGAGAATCGCGATAAGGGCCACTGCGCTGCCCCAAAGGTAGAAGAACGCAAAGTAGTTGGCTGCTGTGAAGGGTATCAACAGTAGAAAGGTAGCAACGATTACCAAGAGCTTCCTATCATCGTTCCTCGATTTTAGGCTCCTGTATACGAACCAGAAAACTAGCCAACTGGTGGTTATGATGGATATCGCCTTGATAAAGCCTGGAGAAAAGATCAGGTAGGGGGTCAGCCATCCACCGCCCACAAAGTAATCGATACGTTGGATCTCAGAGACCAGAAATGCTGGTGGCATTATCGTGAGCAGGGCACCCAGACCTAGTATGATGGGCGCTACAAACCCTGCAAGTGTTCTGATTCTGGCTTCCCGGTTGTTTGCGGCTATAGTGTAGGGTATGATCAGAATCCCCGGGATTCCTAGGGTGAAAAGTCCGAGGGAGGAAAGTAGGCCGGCCAAAAAGTGTCTTCCGCTGAAGAACATGAACAAGCTCCAAACCATCAAACCAGCAAGAGCGATGTGAGACATCATCCCGCCCGCGATTGCCCAGGATGTTGATGGTAACGCAAGGAACAGAGCGGCCGAGTAGACTGCAACTTTCGGCGAAAACAATTGCATGAGCTTCCAGATTCCAACGGACGTAAGAATTGCGTAAAATAGTGCACTCACATGAGCGGCCCATCCTGGAGATAGAAAGGTGAAAGGAACGGCGAGCAAGTAGGTTACGGGTCCGTATGTGCCTCCAGTACCTCCCCAAGGTGGGAGCCCATGTGTGTACGGGTTGACTCCACTGATTATGTATCTCGCCCCAGCGTCAACAGTTATGCCAATGTCAGAAACCCAGCCTGTCAGTGCGACACCGCTCACTGAGGATCGCATGTAGGCTTGGAGAAATGCGAGGCCTACCGAGAGCGTGGCTATCGTGAAAAAGTACAACTTCCGTATTAGCCCGTCTAGCCGAAAATTGATTCCGTCACCTTGGTCTCGCCACATGTTTCTGGCCAGGATTAATGAGTTGATCATTGGAGTAGCTAGTACAACGATCAGTATCAGACTCGGTACGAGCAGTGTGACCGGGATGACGAAAGCCCACAGGCCAAGGGGGGTTTGTGCGTAGTAGAAGAAATAGGAGGCGAATACTAGGTAGAGAGGGATCACTGCCACAGTGCAAAGTAGGGTAATGCTTCCTTGTCGTGAGGTTCGGAATGGCAGTAGACAGAGAACGATTAGAAGGGGAAATGTCAGGTAAACATCGAACCAGGATGCCCAATCGGGCGGTGTTGACAGGGGCGTTTCAAACGGGAGCGGGGCAAAGGATGCATATTTCAGGAAAAGAAGGGACGCAGCATAGGCAAGCGCGACAGTAACTAGTGACAGATTCAGTGATATGGAACGAATTATAAATTCAACAAGTGAGTGTTGTCTCAGGTCCAGTCTTGCCATTATGCTACAGCTTCAATGTTGACCTCGTCAGCACCTTCTGATATTTCCGGCACGGATAGAGTCGGCTCAGGCGCAAGCCCAAGGAGTTCCCTGTAACAATCTAGGTGCCTGTTCGCTATTTTCTCCCATACGAATTTTGTCAAATCCGCATGAGTAGTCTTGGGCGGAGGCATCCTATGGTTGTCAAGTGATTTTGCGATCGCGTTTGCTAAACTCGTACTGTTCCCCGGTTGGACTAGCGCGCCTCCGAGATATTCTACGACTTCTCTTACACCAGGTAGATCTGAGGCAACGACGGGGAGACCCCGCGCGGCGGCTTCAAGGAGGACGATCCCGAAGCTCTCTCCTTCCACGCTGGGTAGAACGAACAATCCTGAGCGCCTGTAGGCAAGGTCGAGCTCTTCCCGTGAAACCTCATCGCCACGCAGAGAGATCGCATCCTGAAGCTTCAACCTAGAAATCATGTCTACTACTCTCTTGTGATCAGGGCCTTCGCCGACGATCTCAAGAACCACATTCCTGCCGCTATCCCGGAGCTGCTTAATCGCAGCAATGAGGTATGGTAATCCTTTGTATCGTCTGAGTTGGCCGACGAACAATATCCTATCGCTGAAAGACTCACGGTCTCGCGAGTGCCCATTGAGCTCCCCGGCATCGATCCCGCAGGGGATCACCCTGAAGTGTCCGTCAAAGTACGACGTAAAATATTCTGCAAAATCGTTGGTGTGGAAGATCATTAAGTCCACATCTCGAATTTTTCGGTAGAGGTTGAATTTCTTGTACAGCGTATCAACGAAGCCAGACATGGGACTGTGATAGTAAGAGGAAAGACCGGGGAAAGCGTTCATCATGTACAC